>CAYGRH010000298.1:0-4459 GCA_964352165.1 uncultured Hyphomicrobiaceae bacterium
GATCGATACAGGCCGGCTGGAGATCGGCCGGATTTTGGCTGAAACGTTTGTCGCAGCCGTCGATCCGTTCCCGCGCAAGGAAGGTGCTGAGTTTGAGTGGAACGACCCCAGGGCAACGAAAAAGGGTGCACGGGGTTCAGTTGGCGACTCAAGCGCCGGCACTGACGCCCAGGATTCAGACCGCCCAAATCCCTTTGCCGTGCTGGCAAAGCTCAAACAGAAGGACGCGAAGTAGGCCGGACGCGACCAGAATCGAATTCGAATGCCGCCTGGCAGTCATGCGCGCTCACGCCAGCAAGCCCCGAGCGGCTTGCCACCGGGCATCTAGACTGGAGGCTCAGCCGCCATTCCGACCGCGACAATGAACTTTGTTGTTTACGTGCCCCAAATCGCTATGGTCCGCTCGACCTGCACCATTAGGCATATTTGTGCGCCAGAGAGGCCGCGATCCTCGCAGCGGGATCGCGCGAGGATCATTTTATCAGTCTTGCAAGAAGTTGTTTGGAGATGCGCGTGCCGCGGACAATAGCGCTCGACGCCATGGGAGGCGACCACGGCCCGGGAACCATCATTCCGGGTGCGGCAATTTCGCTTGAGCGCCACCCCGGGATCGATTTCGTCATTTATGGAGATGAAAGCCAGATTTCCGCGGAACTGCAAAAGCATTCCGCCCTCGCCGCACGCAGCCGCATCGTTCATACCGACGCCGTCATCGCCATGGACGCAAAACCCAGCCAGGCCCTTCGCCGCGGCAAGGGCTCCAGCATGTGGCTGGCAATCCAAGCCGTCAAAGACGGCGAGGCGCATGTTGCGGTTTCAGCTGGAAATACCGGTGCGTTGATGGCCATGGCGAAGTTAATTCTCCGCCCGATGGCAGCCGTCGAGCGCCCGGCCATTGCTGCGCTTTGGCCGACCGTGACATCCGAATGCATTGTGCTCGACGTTGGTGCCAACATCGGTGCGGACGCCCGGCAGTTGTCGGACTTCGCGCTGTTGGGCGCGGCCATGGCCCGTGCCCTGTTTCACATCGAAAACCCAACAGTCGGACTGCTCAACGTCGGCGTCGAAGAAGTAAAAGGTGCCGAAGAGGTCAAGCAGGCGCATGCCTGGCTGAAAGAGACCAAGGGCCTGCCGCTGTCATATCGCGGATTCGTCGAAGGAGACCAGATCGGCCAGGGCATCGTAGATGTCGTCGTCGTGGAGGGATTTGCGGGGAACATCGCGCTGAAGACGGCCGAAGGCACGGCAAGGCAGATCGGCCAATACATCAAAAGCGCCATGCTTCGTAGTTGGACCTCACGCCTAGGTGCCTGGCTCGCGCGCGGCGGCTTCAAGGTTCTACGCCATAAGATGGACCCGCGCCGCGTCAATGGCGGTACATTCCTGGGCCTGAACGGCGTAGTGATCAAAAGTCACGGCGGAACTGATGCCCTTGGTTTTGCCAGCGCCGTCGATCTCGGCTACGAAATGGCGCAAAGCGACCTGCTTGTTCGGCTTGCAGCAGATCTTGAGGTGTTCCACCACGGTATCGAGGGCACCGCCGCCCAATAGCCCGCAAGGTTTGCGGCCTATTGCGACTTAATAAACGCCTCGAAGCTGACACCGCATTCAGTTTCTGGCCGTCGGTTGGATCAGTGGTCGCAGGCAAGACCTTAACTGTGTGCTGCGGTTGGAAATGTCGGCCAGCGACAGGCTTGTGCCAGCCAACCGGGCGAACAACAAGACGAAAATGGGTCGGATCCCCCTGAACAGGAAAAGGGTGGTTGTCAGTTCCCATGTCCTGTCGATGTAACTACGAGGAATAACCTGTGGCAGTCATTCGTTCCGTGATCCGAAGCGTCGGCGCATATGTCCCAGCCCGCGTCCTGTCGAACGAAGAACTCGCCGCGATGGTCGATACCTCCGACGACTGGATCGTCGAGAGGTCCGGCATCCGCCAGCGTCACATCGCAGCCGAAGGCGAATTCACATCCGATTTGGGCGTTGCGGCAAGTCGCCAGGCCATCGTGCGCGCCGGTCTGGACCCAAAGGATCTCGACCTCATCATCTGTGCGACCGCCACTCCGGACCGCACGTTCCCGGCGACGGCTGTGCGTATTCAGCACCAACTCGGAATGACCCAGGGGGCAGCATTTGACGTGCAGGCCGTCTGCTCCGGCTTTGTCTACGCCCTCACCGTCGCCGACAGCCTGCTGCGCACTGGTCAGGCCAAGCGGGCCCTCGTCATCGGTGCCGAAACGTTCTCCCGCATCATCGATTGGTCGGATCGCTCGACTTGTGTGCTGTTCGGAGACGGCGCAGGCGCCGTCGTGCTTGAAGCCCAACCCCAGTCGGGCCACAACGGCGACCGTGGCATAATTGCTACGAAGATCCGCTCAGATGGCCGCTACGAAGACCTTCTGTATGTCGACGGTGGGCCTAGTTCCACCAAGAGCGTCGGCCATCTGCGCATGAATGGGCGCGAAGTCTTCCGCCATGCGGTGCAAAAAATCTCCGGCGTGATCGAAGACACGCTTATCAACACCGGACACGCAGCCTCCGAAATCGATTTGTTCGTGCCTCATCAGGCCAACAAGCGCATCCTGGACGGCATTGCAAAGAAGCTGAATGTGCCTGCAGATCGCATCGTCATCACGCTCGATAAGCACGGCAATACATCGGCTGCATCGATCCCGCTGGCGCTGAACGAAGCCTTTGAACAGCATCGTCTTTCAGAAGGAAAATTGGTGTTGATGGAGGCTATGGGTGGCGGCTTCACCTGGGGCGCCGTCCTCGCGCGCTGGTAGAACCAAACGGGCGCCCGCACGCGACTGAAGGTTATTCATACGCGCTGCAACTGATCGGCAACAACCTGGAATTATATCCGATATTTCAGCGGGTTGCAGCAATCCGGCGTTGACCGCTTCCAGCTACGCCGATACCATCCCGCAAAATTGAGCTGGGAGGCGTAAGGCATGGGCGGAAAGACGTTAACGCGGGCGGACTTGGCCGAAGCGGTCGTTCGCAACGTAGGGTTGCCGAGAAACGAGAGTCAGGAACTTGTCGAACTTGTTTTGAAGGAGATTTCAAACTGTCTAGCCGGCGGCGAAGCAGTTAAGCTGTCCTCGTTCGGTTCGTTCGGCATTCGCGAAAAGGGCGAACGCATCGGACGCAATCCGAAGACCGGCGAGGAAGTTCCGATTACGCCGCGCAGGGTTCTCATTTTTCGACCGAGCAATATCATGAAGGAGCGCATCAACGACGGTTTGAAGTCGTAAGCGTTTTCAGTTGAAGAACACGGGCAATCAGTTCCTGAACAGTCAGGCGCGATAGGGCATCAGGCGAGCTGCCGGAAGAAATTAGTATTCCGGCCAAAGAGGGGCTCATCTGAACACCGGCTTGACGGCGGCTAGAATTACTACGGCGCAGGATCTCGTTACTCCGGATTTCGAGCGCGATGACAACCGCGATCGGTAGGGCATCCGAAGTCCAACGATTTGCGCAGATCATTGAATGCGTTTCCTCCCAGCCGAGGGGGAAACCACAAACATGGGCGGGGCCAGCCATGAGCAAAGCCGCACAGGCTTTTAGAACCATCAGTGAAGTCGCAGAGGACCTCCAGGTCCAAAAACACGTTCTGCGCTTCTGGGAACTGAAGTTCCCGCAGATCAAGCCAATGAAACGCGGCGGCGGCCGGCGGTATTACCGCCCGGAAGATGTCGAATTGCTGCGCGGTATTCGTAACCTGCTGCATGCCGAAGGCTACACGATCAAGGGCGTGCAGAAGATCCTTCGCGAACAAGGCGTCGATACCGTAAAATTCGCTTCCGGCGAGGCACCCGTCGAGGTGGCTGCGGCGCGGACCAAAGGTGCGAGAGGGGCCAAATCTTCCGGTTCGGTGGCTGAGGCGCGCAGTGCCCGCAATCCCGGTGCAAAGGGCGCTACCGCTAGAGGTGCAGGCCAGGATTCACAGGCTCGCGCTCAGGCCCAATCCGTCAGTTCTCGCAGCCTCGGTTCGAAGGGCGAAGCAGGCCCGATAGATGTGCCGCCGTTCGCGCTGAAGACCGTCCGCTCGGCCATTGCCGAACTGGAAGCCTGCCGCTCGATGCTGCTGGCTGCAGGCACGTCAAAGCGGCCGTCCGCCAAACCGCAGCGTCGTTCGCGTGCAGCCACGAGCTGATCGGCTGATCGCCCCTATGAACTGCACCCGTGTTTCGCAGCAGCCCAATAAAGCTGCTGCGCGCAAATTGAAACTCTCCGAACGCTGGTGCATGAGATCAATGCATCCGTCCAAGCCAGCCCTCTCGTTCCTCATCGAGGTTAACGCTGCCAGGGCAACTGCGTTGTGTTTGGAGGAGTTGCCCCGCGCTTGCATGCAGGGTCTTAGGTGATTGACCTGGGCTTGTTTGCGAGGCACAAGATGGACCGGTTCGGAGCGTAGCGCAGCCTGGTTAGCGCACCAGTCTGGGGGACTGGGGGT
>CAYGRH010000299.1:0-4434 GCA_964352165.1 uncultured Hyphomicrobiaceae bacterium
CTCATAAACGGAATGCTCGACCAGCATGCGCGATGCCGCGTTGCACGACTGCCCGGCGTTGCGGAAAGCATGCGCGACGCCCTGGCGGATCGCGGTTTCAAGGTCGCAGTCGGCAAACAGCAGGTTGGCCGATTTCCCGCCGAGTTCCAGCACCGTGCGCTTGAAGCCTTCTGCCGCGCTGCGCGCAACCTCGCGACCCGCCCGCGTCGATCCCGTGAACGAAACGATGTCCACATCGCCATGCCGTGTCAGCGCATCGCCCGCAACCGCGCCGTCGCCCTGGATCAGGTTGAACACGCCGGCGGGCAGCCCCGCTTCGCTTACGCATTCGGCAAACAGGCAGCCCGTCTCGGGCGCGATTTCCGACGGCTTGAGCACCATCGTGCAACCAGCCGCAAGCGCGGCACCGGCCTTCAACGCGATCTGGTTGAGCGGCCAGTTCCACGGCGTGATGAGCGCCGCCACGCCAACGGGTTCATGAAACACCCAGTCGTGCGGATAATCGGAACTGTCGCGCTGATCGACCGCCATGCCGCGCGCGGCCTCGAGAGTGGCCTCCAGGTGGCCGATGGCGCGCGCCACCTGATGCTCGCGGGCAAAATCGATAGGCGACCCGATCTCGACGGAGATCGTTTTCGCGAATTCCTCGCGCCGCTCCTGAACAGCCCCGATGAGCTTCGCCAGCGCCTCGCAGCGCAACGCGACCTCGCTAAGCCCCCAGCCGGCGTCAAACGCGCGCCGCGCGGCGGCGACGGCACGGTCGACATCGGAAAGACCCGCAGGCGTAACGCTGCCGCGGTCGATCTCCGTCGCCGGATCCACAAGGGTCAACCTGTCGGTGCCGACAGGCGCGACCCATGCCCCGTCGATGTAAAATCGCGGTTCCAATTCGCTAGAATCCTGAACCATCAGACGGTCTTTGTATCCCGAGCGGCAAGCCCGGCTTTTTCGATTGCCTCAGGCGCTGGCCCGCCCGTTGCCCAGTCCAGCAGCTCGGCGGTATGAACGACCGGCACGCCGATGGCCGACCCGATCTGCATCATGCAGCCGATGTTGCCTGCAGCGATGACCTGCGGCTCGGTCGCCTCCAGATGGGCGACCTTGCGCGCCTTGAGCTGGGCTGAAATTTCCGGCTGCATGAGGTTGTAGGTTCCAGCCGAACCGCAGCACAGGTGTGCTTCACGCGGCTCCACGACCTCAAAGCCAGCCGCCTTCAACAGCGTCTTGGGATGCGACTTTATCTGCTGGCCATGCTGGAGTGAGCAGGCCGCGTGATACGCCACCCGCAACGGTTTCGCCTGACACAACGTTTCAAGTCCGAGCTCGACCATGACCTCCGAGATGTCCTTGGCGATAGCGGAAACCCGCTTGGCGTCCGCCTCCAGCATGTCTCCGCTGAACATATAGCCGTAATCCTTCACCGTCGTGCCGCACCCCGAGGTATTGATGACGATGGCATCAAGCCCGTCCCCGTCCATCTCGCGCCCCCACGCGCGGATATTCAGTGACGCCGTTGCGTGCGCCTCGCTCGTCTTGCCCATATGATGCGTCAGCGCCCCGCAACAGCCAGCCCCCTTCGCAACAACAACGTCGCAACCATGCCGCGTCAGAAGCCGGATCGTCGCATCGTTGATATCAGTGTTGAGCGCGCGCTGCGCACAGCCCGTCATCAACGCCACCCGCTTGCGGCGCGGACCCTCCGCAGGAAACACCTGCGGCCGGTCGTTGCGCGAAGGCGGCGGCAGCGACGGCGGCGCAAACGATACCATCGCTTTAAGTTTCGACGGCAGCGCCCAGGCAAACGGCTTGGCAATCCAGGCCCCGAGAATGGCAAGCCTGAACCTCTCCGGATAAGGCAGGATTTTCGACAGCACCCAGCGCAGCGCACGGTCATCCAGCGAGCGCGTGTGATGTTTCTCGATATACGTGCGCGCATGATCGACGAGATGCATGTAATGCACGCCCGACGGACACGTCGTCATGCAGGCCAGGCACGACAGGCAGCGGTCGATATGCTTGACCGTCGTCTTGTCGGGAATGCGCTCGTTTTCGAGCATGTCCTTGATCAGGTAGATGCGCCCGCGCGGACTGTCGAGTTCATCGCCCAGCACCTGATAGGTCGGGCACGTAGCCGTACAGAAGCCGCAATGGACGCAGGCGCGCAGCACCTGATTGGCGCGCTTGATCGCCGGGTCCTTGAGTTGTTCAGGCGTGAAATTCGTTTGCATCTGACTGTGTCACGCCTCCATGCGGCCGGGGTTCAGGACGCCCGCCGGATCGAATTTCTGTCTCAACGTTCGGTTGACTTGGGCAATGCGTGCCTGCTGCGGCTCGAACACTGCAACCGCGTTGCGTACCGGTGCAGATGCTCGAACAAGCGTCGCATGGCCGCCATGCCCGGTAAACGCTCCCCGGATTGCAGCAACATTGGCATCATCGCCTTCCGGCACGAGCGCCCAGATCAGACCGCCGCCCCAGTCGTAGAAAACCTCCCCGCCCGTGGCCTCGCAAATGAGCGCGGCAACCCCAGGCCCGTCCGATGCCTTGACCGAAACACGCCAGACAGCTCCGTCGCGGCCATGAAACGGCTCCGCATTTCGCACTCGCCGCCAGAGCGTGTCGTGCTCGGTCCCTTCGATAACGGTCGCATCCCCACCGCCAGCCGAACAGAGCGCCCCCAGGCGCTCCAGCCGGTAGCCGACCTGAGTCTCAAACCCCTCGACACGAAGAAGGGTCAGCGGCCCGCCCGGTTCGTTCGGCAGGTGCGCGGCCCCCGTCGTCTCGAACGGCGAACAAAGCGCTGAGGCCAATGCCCCGACTGCCGCCTCATCGGACAGGCCCCGGATCGCCAGCGTAGCCTCGCGCGCAGCCACGGGCAGAACCTTGAAGGCAACCTCGGTAACGATGCCGAGCGTCCCGTAGGCTCCACACATAAGCTTGACGAGATCGTACCCCGTCACGTTCTTCATCACTCGGCCACCACTCTTGATGGAGTCTCCATTGCCATCGACGAACCGCACGCCGATGGCGCTGTCGCGGCACGCTCCCGCCTGAATGCGCCGCGAGCCGGAGTTGTTGCAGGCCACGACGGCACCAATGGTCGGCTCGCCGTCGCTGCCCAGCAGGCCACGATGATCCATCGGTTCGAACGGCAATCTCTGGCCTTCGGCAGCCAGCGCTTCCTCGACCTCACGCAGAGGCGTTCCAGCTTTGGCAATGATGGTCAGCGCGCCGGGCTCGTAAAGCGTCACACCGGAATGCTTCGCCAGAGACAGTGTCAAAGCCGCTTGAACCTGTCGGCCAAGCGCGCGTCGCGTTCCGCCCCCGACGATCTCTACGGGCGCCCGCTCCTCCTTCGCCTGGCGAACGAGGTCTTGCACCTCTGGCTCCGACGCCGGTGTCGCGAGCTTGTCCATGATTTCGTACCGTTCTTTGAAGTTATGGAATGATGGTCAGACGGGCTCCAAGCCGACAACTGACGCGAACTAGCTGCTCGCCCTGCGGCTTTCGCTTGCCGCGAGCGGGAAGACCTTCGCCGGGTTCAAGAGCCAGTTGGGATCGAAGGCATCCTTGACCCCCATCTGGGATTCAAGATCGGCGCCCGTGAACTGATGCGTCATCAAATCGCGCTTTTCGATGCCGACCCCGTGCTCGCCCGTCAGGCAACCGCCGACCTCGACGCACACGCGCAGGATGTCAGCGCCCATCGCCTCGCACTTTTCCAACTGGCCCGGCGTATTGGCATCGTAAAGAATGAGCGGATGCATGTTGCCATCGCCAGCGTGAAACACATTCGCGACTTCAAGTCCGTGTTGCTTGCCGAGTTCCCCGATGCGCCGCAGCACCTTCGCGAGCTGGCTGACCGGCACCGTCCCGTCGAGGCACATGTAGTCGTTGATCTGGCCCATCGCGCCGAACGCGGCCTTGCGGCCTTTCCAGATCAGTGCCGACTGTTCCGGCCCATCGCTTTCCCTCAGTTCGGCCGGATTATGCCGCCGCGCGATCTCGACGACCTTGGCGAGCTGCTCTTGGATTTCGGCTTCCGAACCTTCGACTTCAACGATCAGCAGCGCTTCGACATCCGGGTATCCCGCGCCTGAAAATTCATCGGTCGCGCGAATGCAGAGCCGGTCCATGTATTCGATCGCAACCGGCAGAACGCCAGCCTTGATGATGTCGGCAACGCACTCGCCAGCGACTTCGGCTGAATCAAAACCGATCATGACGGGCCGCGCGCCCTCGGGCTTGGGCAGGATGCGCAGCGTCGCCTCCGTCACGATCCCGAGTTGGCCTTCCGATCCGCAGATAACGCCGAGAAGATCGTAGCCGCCCGAATCCAGATGACCGCCCCCGATCTCTACGATCTCACCGTCAGCCATGACCATCGTGACACCGAGCAGGTTGTTGGTCGTCACTCCGTACTTCAGGCAGTGC
>CAYGRH010000300.1:0-4426 GCA_964352165.1 uncultured Hyphomicrobiaceae bacterium
CGGGCTTCATCGGGCGCGTTGGTGTGGGCGGCAGCGTCGTCGAACGCCGGGCCGGACGTATCGGCATAGATGTGCGCGCGCAAGCCCAATTGAGAGGCGGCGGTCGCAAGCATGCGGCCGAGTTGGCCGCTACCGAGGATTCCGATTGTCGCGCCTGGGGCGAGCGGCTGCATGGTCGTTACTCATTCAGTGAGGTCTTGGGAACCTGATGTGCTGGTCCTGGACTGGCGTAAACGGTTCAATGTCTGGATCAGGCCGGATTGGATAATTTTGGCTTGAGTATCAAGTAAACGCCAGCCGGGAGGGGGGAAGTCACACAGGTTTTTCGGCTACAGCAGCGGTCTGGTCGGCGCGAAGTTCGTTCAGGCGCGAGAGAAGAGCTGGATCGGAAAGCGCGAGGATCTGGGCGGCCAGCAGACCTGCGTTAACGGCACCGGGGTCGCCGATCGCCAAAGTGCCAACCGGTATGCCAGCCGGCATCTGTACGATGGAATGCAGACTGTCCATGCCGGACAATGCTTTCGAGCAGATGGGAACTCCGAGGACGGGGACGGTCGTCAAAGATGCGGTCATACCTGGCAGGTGGGCTGCGCCGCCTGCTCCGGCAATGATGACCTTAAGTCCGCGGTCTGCTGCTGAGCGGGCGTATTCGTAGAGCCGGTCGGGCGTCCTGTGGGCGGAAACGATCCTGACTTCATGCGGGACGGCTAGTTTTTCCAAAGTTTCGGCGGCGCGGCTCATCGTTGGCCAGTCAGACTGGCTTCCCATGATGATACCGACGAGAGGTGCGCCGGCAGGCGACTTTTCGGTCATGGTTCTTTCCGCATAGCTGCGAGTTGGGACCTGCCCGCCCGCTCCAGTTCCCCAAGTACTGCCGACTACAAGCCTGCCGCAGGGAAACGCGCCTTTTAATGGAGTGCGGGCATTGAAGCAAGGAAATGCGGGTTGAGGAGTGAGGATAAAGGCCGTTGAGACATGGCTGGAACCCTTCCGAACTCAATAGCGGGTACGGCGCGTGATTTATTTCCAGTTGATAGCTCTTGCGTGATTTGCCCGGGCTCGCGGTAGAGGATAAACTTAATTTCTATTCGGGGACGGGCACTGCCGCGGGTTTGGTTTTTCCAGTATTGGAGGACGGCGAATGAGCGTTGCAGAAATCCTGAAATCCAAAGGTTCCAAAGTCATTACGATCGAGCCTGGCATGAATGTCGGGCAGCTTGCTATCCGGTTGCATCAGGTCGGTGTGGGTGCGCTGGTGGTGACCGATGCGGCAGGCAAGGTGGTTGGCATCATTTCCGAGCGAGATATCGTGCGTGGACTTGCCGAACATGGTGGTCATGTCAACGAGATGCCTGTTCGCGATCTCATGACGTCGAGCGTCGTTACCTGCTGTTCGGCCGATGACATTTCCAAAGTTGCTGCGACGATGACACGGCGGCGGATCCGGCATCTGCCGGTGGTCGACGACGGGCGGCTTGTCGGAATGGTCAGTATCGGTGACGTGTTGAAAACCCGGATTGACGAAGTTCAGCTTGAAGCCAACGTGCTGCGCGATGTGGCGCTGGCAGTTCGCTAGAATCGACCTGCATGCTGTGCAGCTAAGGCCCTGGCAATAACGCTTCCACGTTTGACAACGTGTCGGCTTCGCTTGCGGGTTTGTCCCAGCGGATGCGCGCGATACGGGGGAAGCGCATGGCGATGCCGGATTTGTGGCGCGGCGAGCGCTGTACGGCGTCGAAAGCAACTTCAAGAACGAGTTCGGGTTTTACCGCGCGCACGGGCCCGTAGCGCTCGGTTGTGTTTGCGCGGATGAACTTGTCGAGGCGTTTGAGTTCTTCGTCAGTGAAGCCGGAATAGGCCTTGCCGACGGGAACCAGCTCGGGCGCTGCGCCATCAATGCCTGTGTCTCGCCAGACCCCGAATGTGTAGTCGGAATAAAACGATGAACGTTTGCCCGAGCCGCGCTGGGCATACATCATCACGCAATCGAGTGTCAGCGGCGCGCGTTTCCATTTCCACCAATGACCTTTCGGACGGCCCGCAAGGTATGGGCTTGAGCGCTGTTTGAGCATCAGCCCTTCGATGCCCTCATCGCGCGTGGCCTGCCAAATTGCCCCCAGTTCATCGAAATCCGTGAAAGCCACCAGATCGCTGAGGTCGGTCAGTGCCGGGGCATTTTGCCGGTGCCAGTTTTCCAGGCGGGCGCGCCGCTCGTTGAAGGATGACGCGCGCAGATCTTCTTCGCCGTCAAACAGTAGATCGTAGAAGCGGATGTGGGCGGGGAATTCGCGGAGCATCCGGGCCGAGACCGTTTTGCGGTTGAGCCGCTGTTGGAGGTCGTTGAAGGGGGCAACCGTGCCGTCTCGCAGCACGAGAAGTTCGCCGTCGGCTACGCAATCCTGACCCATGAAGGCGGATGCGATTTCTGGGAACGACGTGGAGATGTCGTCGCCGGTGCGGGAAAACAGCCTCATCTCCCCGCCCTTGGCGGAGGCCTGCACGCGGATGCCGTCCCACTTCCATTCCGCGACCACATCTTCGGGATTGAGGCCCGCCCAGTCCGCTTGTTCAATTGGGTGAGCGAGCATGAGGGGGCGGAAGATGGGGCGATTGCCTGGGTCTGGCCGGGGGCTCGTTCCTTCGAGCCAAGCGAAAAGCTGCGCGTAGGGCGGATCGATTGCGTGCCAGACTTCTTCGACGTCGGCGACATCTGCATCAAAGGCGCTTGCGAGAGCTGTTTTGGCGAGGCGTGCCGATACGCCTACTCGCGGAGCGCCACCAATCAGCTTCAACAAGGCCCAGCGGCCTGACGCATCGAGGCGGTCGAGGTAGTTCTCTATCAGCGGTCCGGCAGCCGCGCCTTTGACGGCCGAGAGTTCTTCGACGATCTGGGTGATGTTCGGCGGATCGGCCAAGTTGTGGTCGTGCTCGACGCCGCGCCAAAGCAGCGAGACGGTTTCGGCCGTGTCGCCGACGAAGTCCCGCGAAAGCCTGTAGAGAACAGGGTCGATGCGATCGGCCAGGAGGCCGGACAGAATGCGGCGGAACGGGAGGCTGAGTGGTAAGCCGTCGGTCAACGCGGCAAGCGCCCAGCCCCGGTCGGGGTCGGGTGTGGTCGAGAAGTATGCCGACAGAATTGCGATCTTGCGATTGCGACTCTGTGTGTAGACGAGAGCGTCCAGGAAGGCTGCGAAGGCTTGCACGCTCAATCCTCGCTGTCGTCTGTAAAGCCCACGAGGGCGAGCGCGCGTGCTCGCTTGCCCATCGAAGCGAGTTGATGAACGAGAGCGTCTTCGCGGCCGTGTGTGACCCAGATTTCTTCCGCCTGAGTTTCCGCAATTGTCTGGATCAGGGCCGGCCAATCGGCATGATCGGAAACGATCAAGGGCAGTTCGACACCGCGCTGGTGGGCACGGCCGCGAACGCGCATCCAGCCGCTGGCAAAGACCGTCACGGCATCTGCGAACCGGCGGGACCAGCGGTCGGCGAGGGCTGATGGCGGACACATGACGAGCTGTCCGGCCATGTCCGCGTTCGGCGTATGGGCGACGGGTCTGATGTCGCCAAGATCGATGCCTTGTTCGACGTAGAATTTCGACAGCTCGACGAGGGCGCCGTGCAGATAGATGGGGGCGTCATAGCCCTCGTTGCGGAGCAGCGCGATCATGCGTTGGCATTTGCCCAGACCGTAGACGCCGAGAAGGTGAGTGCGGCCCTGCTGGATATTCATAGAAGCGATGAGGCGGGCAGCCTCCTGGGCGGCTGGCTCATGGCGGAAAACGGGCAATGCGAACGTGGCCTCAGTGACAAAGACATCGCACGGGACGACTTCGAAGGGGCGGCATGTCGGATCTGGTTCGCGCTTGTAGTCGCCTGAGACGACGATGCGGCTTCCGGCATGGTCGATGACGACCTGGGCCGAACCCAGGATGTGGCCGGCTGGCGCAAAGCCGATCCTCACGCCGCCGAGATCAATCTCATCGTCGTAGTTGAGCGCTTGAAACGAGCCTGCGCAGTTCTCGCCATAGCGGATCTTCATGATGGCGATTGTTTCAGGCGTGGCCAGGACCGCGCCATGGCCGGAGCGGGCGTGGTCGGCGTGGCCGTGCGTGATGATGGCGCGCTCGACGGGGCGATGGGGATCGATGTGGAAGCCACCGGCTTTGCAGTAGAGGCCTTCGGGCGATGGAAACAGCCAGCTTTCCGGAGCAGCAGACGACTTGGCAGTGCGACTGCGTTCGCCGCGCGCTGCCGCATTTGTAGCTCGCGTCCGAGCCATACTCGCGGCGGCGTTGTCTGCGGCTTCATTGTTTTTTGAGTTAGGCATCATGTCCGTCATCGCCGACTTCAACGCGGCGTCCGGCAAGGTCGTTCATTCGGAACCGTTGCGCGGCTAGGCGATGATGTCGGGTGTCAACTGATCCTC
>CAYGRH010000301.1:0-4408 GCA_964352165.1 uncultured Hyphomicrobiaceae bacterium
GGTTTATAGCGCGCGCCGACCTTCACGCCGTCGTTCGGAGCGATCAGGCTCCAGCAGGTGTTGGCGTAACGGGCGGGGAACTGCGGCGAGCCGGTGAGTTCGTGGAGAACGACGTTGGCAGCGATTTTCGCCTGGCTGTTGGCGGAGAATGCCGACTTCGGCATGGCATCGGCAATGGTGGCGTCACCCAACACGAAGACGTTTTCGTTGACCTTGGACTTCATGTTCGCAGGATCGATGGGGCACCAGCCGGCTTCGTTGGTCAGGCCAGTCTTGATTGCGATCTGGCCAGCCGTTTGCGCTGGAATGACGGTGACGACGTCCGGTTTGAAGGTGTCGATGCCCGTTGTGATTTCACCTGATTGGGAGTCGAGGTTTTCGATGCCGCCGTGGATCGATTGAGGAATCCAGTTGATCATGCCGGGATAATGGGTCTCCCAGCCTTCCTGGAAGAGCGCCTGTTTCGAGAATTTTTCCTTTGGGTCAAGGACGATTATTTTTGCCGTTGGGTTCTTCTGCTTGAAGAGGTGCGCGATGATCGTGATGCGCTCGTATGGACGAGGTGGGCAGCGATAAGGATTTGGTGGGGCCACCATGAGGAAGGTGCCGCCTTCGCGCATGTTTTCAACGAGGTGTTTGAGGTGTTGCACCTGCGTGCCTGATTTCCAGGCGTGGGGCATGCGCCCGCTCGCTTCGACGGAATAACCGGGCACGCTGTTGTACTTGAGGTCGATGCCGGGCGAAACAATCAGGCGGTCGTAGGCGACGTCAGCGCCTGATGACAGTCGGACTTTTTTCTGATCGAGGTCGACGCCTTCTGCGAAGTCGTGGACGACGGTGATGCCGTAGTCGTTAGCGAGTTTTTCGTAGGTGTGGCCGATCGATTCATAGTCTCGGAAGCCGCCGAGGTAGAGGTTGGAGAAAAAGCAGGTGTAGTATTTTTTGGATGGTTCGATCAGCACCACCTCAACTGCGCCTTTCGCCTCTTTGGCGATGTAGCGGGCGGCAGTAGCGCCGCCTGCACCGCCACCGATAACGACAACGCGCGGGGTTGCGCTGCGGGCGATGGAGGGCGTGAAGAGTGTGCTTGTCGCTGCGGTCGCTGCAAGCATGGCGGAGAACGAACGCCGCGAGATATTTCCGGTGTGCCTCGTCATTTCAACGTCTCCCTTTCGTGTCTGTTTTTTTCATCGTCGTTTCAGGCTTGGCCTGTTCGGAATTGTTTTTTGTCTTGCTGGTTTGATCTGGTGGACTTGAGTTAATTATGCCTCGGTTGGGTCTAGTTTGAGGCGCGGAGTTTCAGGATGTGAGCGGCAGCGCCCATGACCGAGCCTTCAAACAAATACGTCAATCCAAGGAAGGCGCCTGCCCACATGGATGCCAAAACCAGCGGCGCGGTCAAGGCGAGTACGGATACACCCGTCAGTCCCTGACCGATGGTGCAGCCCAGCGCGAATACGCTTCCCGTGCCCATAAGGAATGCACCGAAAATGTGCCGGCGCAATTCGATTGCGTCATCGCTCGCATCCCAGCGGAACTCGCGTTTTCTGAACGCGCCAATGGCAGCACCAGTAACGACGCCGGCTGTTGCGCCCACGCCGAACGAGGGAGCTCCTGCAGTCGTCGTCATCAGGTAGATCAAGGTGTCTCCAAGGGGCGCTGAGAAGGTGAAGGAACCGGATGGTCGCGGGTTGAACTCGTCGGCTGCGAAGTATCCGGTTGCGAGCCAGCCATAGACGATCGTGAGGCCGACTATGGCGCCCCAGAATTGCGCTGATACATTGGAGCGGAAGCCGCTGTCGGAATAACACCACCAGAAGATCAGGCCTGCGACCATGATCGCAAGAGGTCCGGCGACCTCGCTTTTGGGCAATGCCAATGCGTTGGCCACGACACCGTTGAGCGTGCGGGATTCCAGGACGTCTGGCGATAACGCCAACGGATCGATCAACCAGGCGCGGAGGTCCGCTGTCGGCCCGCCCATCGCCATCGCGGCTGAGACTGCGAAGACCAAAAAAACGGTGAGAGCGCGCAGGTCGCCGCCGCCTATCCGCGCCAGCGTGCCGTAGCCGCAGGTGCCAACAAGAGCCATGCCGATACCGAAGGCAAGCCCGCCGAGGATTGCCGCAATCAGGTTGACGGGCTGCGTAACATAGATGCTGGTTTCGGTGTCTACGAGGCCCGCCATTTGTGTGATGGCCACGCCGATGATGGCGACTGCCATCGCCAGGCACCACATGCGCCAACGCCGCGTTTCATCAGCGAACAGCATGTCTTCCATGGCTGCAAGCGTGCAGAAACGCCCAATCCTGGCCGCGAGGCCCAGGACGACGCCGCCGGCGAACCCGGCTAATGGCGCGAACAGTGCGGGTGATAACTCCGGCACGGCGTTTTTCCCAAGGCTTGGTTGGCGAACGTCAATCTCCAACCAATGCAACGTATTTCATTTTTTGAATGTACGTTACGGAGCCATGAGGTGAAAGGCAATGCGTTCGTTCACTTCGCGCAGTCGTTTGTATGGTCGGAATTTTGGCCGGAGCCGCAAAACATATCGTAGATGAGTTCCATCATGGCGCGCGCGCGCTCATCACAGAGCGAATAGTAGATTGCCTTGCCGTCGCGCCGGGCCTCTATCAGACCGTCCGCGCGCAAGCGGCTGAGGAGCTGGGATACGGCCGGCTGACGCAGGGAAAGCAGGTTTTCCAGTTCGGTCACCGACTTTTCGCCGCTGGCGAGATAACACAGCACCATCAGGCGACCTTCGTGCCCCATGGATTTGAGGAAAGCCGTTGCACGTTTGGCGTTTTCGGCCATCTCGTCGAGGCCGTCGGCTTCTTCGAGGAATGATGCGCTGGGTAAAGGCACTGTTTTTTGCCTTGGTTCTTGAAGTTATTGTTGAGCCAACTGGCGAGTGGGTCGGGCCGTTTCTTCTGTAGAAGCGCGCGTCGAAGGGTCGGGAGCGGATGGTTCGATCGTTGAACCGGGTGGCAATTTCGCGATCAGTTTATCGAGCATACCCCAGAAGAAATCTTCGCCCGGATAGCCGAGAATCCGACCGAAGTCCTGTCCGTTTTCGACCAGAGCGAATGTCGGAGTATAGGAGGCGCGATCCAATGCACGCAAATCGGGCGGTAAAGGATGGTGGGCATTCAAGCGGCGGAGGGGGGCGATCCGGCCTTGCGACGTGCGGTCGTAGATCACCCCGATCTCTTCATTCCAACGCTCGCACCACATGCACCCGGCTTCCTCGAACATGATCAGTTCGGCGGCCCTCAGCGTGGTCGTATTGGCGCTGAGAAACAGAACGCAGCCTGCCAGCGCTGCCGCAATCGAGCGGGCATACTCAGCTTTTGGAGTTCGACTCGTTTGCAATGAACTCTCCCAACCTGCAATCGTTACCGTTATGATCGACGTTATTACACGTTCTTGGTGGCGCCTTGTGACCGGAACTCTCTGCCGCATGGTTCAAAGGCTTGGCAAAGTCTTATCGGAGCTTTGAGCAGCATCAATTCGGACGAACTGCGCAGAGAGCCGAACCGCAAACCTGCCGGATCAATATGCCAGAGGCTTTGACGCGCGTAACTTGGCAGTATTGACGCTGCCGCTCGTGGGCGAATCCGGAAATCATCAGTTTTCATTGTCTTGGGTGTTGGAGGCGATCTCATCGATGTAGACGAAAGTCGTGTTGGGTGAGCTTGCCTCTGCTTAAGGTCTGCAGGGAAGGGGCTCGCACTCAATTTACACACATAATCGGAATGAAATTCTTTGTTTTAATGATTTTTGCCAATGATATTGCTTGGTTTGGCTGCCGTGTAGACCAACTTTTCGCGCCGCAACATATTCAAGACTGTGAATGGGTTATTGCCAGGGTGCGACAATGATGCTAGCACCGAGGCAATAAAGGACGCTCAAAAAATTCGGGAGGGATGTTCGTGAAGAGGTTTTGTACATTCGCTGCATCGTTGACGGTTGCCATGTCTGCGGTTGCATTTGGCGTAAGCGCTGAGGCAGTCAATCCGGCCGACGTCGCGATAAATGACGGCAAGATTGAAAAGTCTTTGACGGGTACGCCGGGCGATGCGGCTGCTGGCAAGAAATGGTTCGTCAATCGCAAGTTGGGCAACTGCCTTGCTTGCCACGCCAACTCTGACACGTCGAACGAGCAGTTCCACGGAGAAGTCGGCCCTGCGCTCGACGGCGTGGGCGGCAACTACACCGAAGCCGAGCTGCGGGCCATCGTCGTCAACTCCAAGGCAGTATTCGGTGATGCTACGATCATGCCGGGCTTTTACCGCGTGACAGGTCTGAACCGCCCGCTGAAAGATTTTGAAGGCAAGACGATCCTCGAAGCTCAGCAGGTCGAAGACGTCGTCGCCTACCTGATGACGCTGAAATGATTCATTAGAAC
>CAYGRH010000302.1:0-4374 GCA_964352165.1 uncultured Hyphomicrobiaceae bacterium
GGCAAGCCGGTGTGGAGCCAGTTACCTGCCGGCGTTTTGCTGGTGGTTGGGTTTGCTCCTGGCGATCTCGTCCGCAAGACTTGTGGGGCTGGGTTGCTTGCTGCCGGGTCGCGCTGCGTGGTTTCTTCGTCAACGCGCATCGAACGTTGATTTTGATTGTTTGCGCTAGCGTCATTTCCCGCAGCCGGAATGGGCTGCTCATTGACTTGAGTTCTTCAGACCGTCGCTTGCTCGATTCGCGGCGGGTTGGATCCCGGGGACAAGCCCAGGGATGACAGTCGTCGGATTGGGCAGGCCGCGTGATCCTATTACAATCAGTCATCCATGCATTTATTGCCGGGATCCAAGGTCCAGCAGGCTCGAAGCTCAATGGATATCTCATCGCGCACCAAGCGACGATTGCCGAGGCCGTCATTGTCGGTTTGAAGTGACGGCGGCGGTTGTGCCCGCAATCGGATGTCTCGACGCTCGCCCCGCTCACCGACGTCATGGCCGCGCAGGCGGCCATCCACGCCAGGGCGCGAGGATTGCAAACAATGGCGCAGATTGCTGCTGTCGCAGGGCCAACGCATTGGATCGGCTGATGCAGGCTGTTCCCCCTACGCGCTGACCGTAAGGATGACCTTGCCGATGTGAGCGCCTTCGTCCATGCGGGCGTGGGCTCTTGCGGCTTCGGCGAGTGGATACGTCCCGTCGATGACGATCTTGACTTTACCCTCGGCCAGCTTTGGAAGCGCATGCTGTTCGAGGCCGGCAGCAATTTCACCCTTTACCTCGGTGGATCTGATGCGCAGCGTCGAGCCCGTGATGGTCAGGCGCTTCAACATCACGCGAAGGAAATCGACCTCGGCTTTGGAGCCCTTTTGGTATGCGATATTTACAAGCCGGCCGTCATCGCCAAGCGTCTTGATGTTGCGCGCGATGTAGTCGCCGCCGACCATGTCCAGGATGACATCGACGCCTGCCTTGCCTGTTGCCTCCCTGGCAGCCTCTACGAAGTCCGCAGTGCGGTAGTTGACGGCGACATCCGCACCCAGATCGCGGCAGGCCTGGCATTTTTCATCGGAACCAGCCGTTGCGATGACCTTGGCGCCGAAGGCCTTGGCGAGTTGGATTGCGGCAACGCCGATGCCTGACGTTCCGCCGTGGATCATGAACCATTCGCCCGACTTGAGATCGCCGCGCTGGAAGACGTTGTGCCAGACGGTGAAGAAGGTTTCGGGAAGGCCGGCAGCCTCGATCATGGACAGCCCTTCAGGAATGGGCAGACAGGCAGGTTCCTCGGCGATGCAATACTCGGCATAACCGCCGCCGTTGACGAGTGCCATCACGGGTTCGCCTTGCTTGAAGCGGCCGGTGTCGGGGCCGAGGGCTGCAACCGTTCCGGAGACTTCCAGGCCGGGCGTTGTGCAGTGGCCTTTCGGCGGCGGGTAGGTTCCCTCGCGCTGCATGAGATCGGGGCGATTGACGCCGGCGGCTTCAACCTTGATGAGCACCTGGCCAGGGCCGGGCTGGGGCACGGCGATGTCTTGCATGACCAGAGCTTCAGGCCCGCCGGGGGTTGGTATTGCGAATGCCTTCATGGTGGCGGGGATCGATGACATGCGGTGTGCTCCTCGTCGTTTAGGGCTCAGCGGTGGTGAGCTTGTTCCGGCAGTTGGGCTGCAGCGCCGGCCGTGGTTCGATGTTTATGGCACAGTTGCCCTACGGCGGGCCTTGAGACAAGCCCCGCTCCATGGCAGCGTTGCAAGTGGCAAGGTCGGTACTTGTCAGACCCGGCCTTTGGGGATCGCGTGGGCAAGGCTCAGATGGAGGTTGGCTATGGACTGGGATGATGTGCGGGCAACAGCAAGCGGAGCTGCCAAGCTCGGTGAAGACCTCAGCACGCTTTCGATTGAGGAACTCAACGACCGGGTTGCTGCGCTGCAGGCCGAGATCGCGCGCGTGCAAGTTGAGATCGCTCGCAAGAAGGCGCAGGCGGATGCCGCAGCCTCGATTTTCAAGAGTTGAGGCGAGGTTAATTTATTCCAGCGTATTCGAAGCAATCGGGCCGATGGCGTTGTCTAAGTCAGATGCGGCTGCAAGCCCAATGATGAATTCGGCAGCTTCAATTTGGGGCGCGGCTTTAGCGATTTATTCATACTGACAGGGTTAGTATTTGGTTATCCAGTGATCTGGATCGACAGAGAGCGGCCAATGTCCCCTCTGTCTGATGCCTCCCTGTTGACTTCTGAGCCGCTCTTCGTGAGCGGCTCTTTTTTTGCATCGTTCAAATGCGAAAATCGGACTGATGTGGACGAACGGCCATTTGCCATCTTATCGACGCCGTTTGGGAGCTTGTTGTTAACTCTGGCCACGTAGGCTGGCGGACGGTACTAATGTTCGAAGTGTTTAAGTGTGTAGCGAATTAGTGTGATGAGTGACGGGTCGCGTATGGATGGCGTATTGCAGAGTGCCGGCGTAACTGTTTCGTTTGGCGAGCGGTTTCAGGCTTCAGAACAGTTCGACGTTGTGTTCCGCGAAGGGATGCTTCTGGTCGAGCAGACAGCAGCCTATCTCGATGGCGAGGGACGCAAAGAGTCCAAGGGGCTGCCGTCCAATATTTCAGTCCTTTATGCGACGGAAAGCATGCGGCTTACGACGCGGCTTTTGGATCTGGCCTCATGGCTGTTGATCCGGCGCGCGCTCAAGGAAGGCGAGATCAGCGAAGAAGAGGCGCGCTACAAGCGAGCCAAGGTCAAGCTGAAGAGCCTTGGACGTCCCAGCCACATCAAGAATTTCGATCAGCTACCAGCCGGCTTGCGCGACTTAGTCGTGGCAAGCTTTGCCCTGCATGATCGCATCGTCCGGCTCGATAAGGCGATGGTGAGCCCAGTGGCGGCCAGCGAACATTCCGAAGTTGCCATGCTGAGCGATGCCGCCAACCCGGTCGGCGATCAGATGTCGATGCTGCGTAAGGCATTCTGCAATTAGGGCATTCGAGAACCTTTGGGCCACCGGCGCATTCATGTGCCGAGCGCCATAGGATCGGTCGGAACTAAAACAAAAGGGGCCGGACACCGATGTGTCCGACCCCTTTTTTGTTGGGCTGTGTTGGAAAGCCGCCCTTAGAACATGCCTTCGAACTTTTTCTTGAAGCGCGACAGGCGTCCGCCACGGTCCATCAGCTTTTGGTCGCCGCCGGTCCATGCCGGGTGAGACGTCGGGTCGATGTCGAGCGACAGCGTGTCGCCCTCAGCGCCGTAGGTCGAATACGTCATGAATTCCGAGCCATCGGTCATCACGACCTTGATCTGATGGTAGTGCGGGTGGAAGTCTGGATCTTTGTTCATTGCGTCGTGTCCCGATCGTGGGGGGGCAATCAGTGTCCTTGACGGACTTTTCCGCGTGCGCCCCGCGTGTATAACTTTTGGTCTTGGCGCGTTAATCTGCTGCGCCGGGTCGTCATGCGTATTCAACCGTTCTCTATAATCGCGCCGTTTGGCCCGCAATTGAGGGCCGGTCGCAGGGAACCTTGCCCCCATGGCCGCGACGTGACCGCCTGCGCGTAATCGAAGACCGCCTTTTATGTCAGAAGCGGCCTTGATACAAGCGGTTGCTGGCATTTATTGCTCCGTCTATCAGGTGAATGGTTTCTGGAGCGTTGGCGGCGCCTCGTTCCCGTTTGCCTGCGTCAGCCGATTGCCGCTTGAGACTGCGGTGCGACTGGGGCATCCTGTCCGCTGTTTCGACCGAGAATTCGCAATCCTTCCAATCAAAGCAAAGAGTTAGAGCCCGTGAGCCGCCGCCGTAAGACGACGCAAAGCGAAGATGTGACAGATGAGGAACGCTCGAGGCGTTCGCTGAAGCCGTTAATGGCGCTGAAACCGTATCTCATGCGCTCTCCGGGGGCGCTGATAGCTGCCTTCGTTGCCTTGGTCGTGTCGGCTGCTGCGACGCTGGCTGTTCCGGTCGCGGTACGCCGGGTCATCGATTACGGGTTCACGGGCAGCGACGGGGCGCTGATCAATCAGTATTTTGCCATGCTGATCTTGATCGGGTTGGTAATTGCGGCCGCCTCATCGCTCCGTTTCTACTTCGTCAACTGGCTTGGCGAGCGAGTCGTGTCTGACCTGCGCTCGGATGTATTTTCGCATCTGACGCGGCTTGGACCGGTATTCTTTGAAAAAGAGCATTCCGGCGAAGTGATGAGCCGGCTGACCGCCGATACGACGCAGATCAAGTCGGCGGCGGGTAGCGCATTGTCCCAAGCCCTGCGCAATTCGATCATGCTGATCGGCGCGCTGATCATGATGTTTGTTACCAGCACGCAGTTGTCACTGCTTGTTCTGGTGGCCATTCCCGCAATCGTGCTACCGCTGATGGCCTATGGGC
>CAYGRH010000303.1:0-4368 GCA_964352165.1 uncultured Hyphomicrobiaceae bacterium
GGCTTCGGCACGTTCCGCGGCTTGACGTTGAAGAGCGCGTTCGCGAGCCTCTTCGCTGCGCGCGAGCTCTTCCGAGCGAGCTCTTGTCAGCAGGTCCGCTTCGGCTCGTTCTGCAGCTTCCCGCTCGGCCGCTCTCTCCCGCGCTTCGGCCATCCGCGCGCGTTCGGTAGCTTCGCGTTGGCGTGCTGCCTCTTCGGCTTCGCGGTCCGATTGCGCAATCCGCTCGGCTTCCTGACGACGTGCCGCTTCCCGCTGGCGTTCATGTTCCCACGTTCTCTCTTGTGCCTGGCGTCTCGCGTCGGCGATCTCGGCCTGGCGTTTGGCTTCCGCCTCGGCAGCCGCGGCTTCGCGGCGTTGTTCGGCTTCCGCCTTTGCAATCCGTTCGGCTTCGGCCTTGACCGCCGCAGCTTTGCGGTCGGACTCAGCCTTTTCTTCAGCAACTTTCCTGGCTGCCGCTTCCTGGACGGCGCGTTCAGCTTCCTCGCGCTGACGGGCCTCGCGTTCTCGCACAATCCGCTGGCGAGATTCCGCCTGCGCACGCTCAATCTGCCTGTCGGGGTCTTTCACCGAATTGTCCGGCGTCGCAGCCCGCCGCTGCTCTTCCGCCGCTGCAACCGCCCGCGCCTCAGCCTCAGCCAGCGCTTTGGCGCGCGCGGCATCTGCCTTCTTCTTGACGTCGGCCATCATGTCGATAATGCGCGCGCGTTCAGCTTCGCTCGTGCCGGGACCGATAACCTCACTGGCCTGCGCAATCTGAACCGATGCTTCATCTGCGAATACCGGCGCACTCCAGGAAAATGCGGAAAAGCACAAGACAGCCAGCGCCAGCCCGCTGTTGCTGGCCATTCGCAGATCAGAATATCCTAGTGCAGTGCCCCTGGCTCGCATTCTGCGTCCTATCTCAATCTCATTTTGCACGTTAGTTCAGGTAGTTAAGCACCGGTATTACTCTTTCCGGACGGTGCAAGCGTCACGCCGCCTGTTGCAACTCGTCGGCTTCCAACAACACACACCATGGTCGAAATCGCACGAAAGACGCGCGAAACCATGGCGAAGTCAAAAGGCGAGCAGGCCATTTTTCGTGTTCTTGCGCCATTCGCCTGCCGAATACGTACCGCGCTTCTGACATGATCGACTTGAATGCGCCCTGAACGGAGCCAAACCCGGCCGCAATTGGCCAATCAGCGAGCCGGTTTGTCCCGCGCGTCAGCCCCCGGCGCGTTTGGCAGCCTGCACGGTCTCCCAGACGGACTGCATTCCTTCGCGGTAGGTCGGACAGGACAGCGCGACGCCGAGATCCTCGCGGATGCGTGTATTCGCAACCCTCTTGCGTTCGGAATAAAAGCTGCGGCCCATGGGGCTGAGATTTGCATCCTCGAAGGCAATTTCCGGAGGCGGGGCAACGCCCATCAGCCCGGCAGCAAACGTAACGACATCTTGCGGTGGGGCTGGCTCATTGTCGGTGACGTTATAGACGTCAAAACGGCCGCGCCCGCTCATTGCCGCTTCAAGCACCAGGGCGATGTCATCGGCATGGATGCGGTTGAAGATCTGGCCCGGCTTGACGATCCGCCGCGCCTTGCCCGCCTGCAACTGGTCGATCGCGCTGCGGCCCGGTCCATAAATGCCTGCAAGCCGGAACACCTGGACGCGCCTGCCGGCCTTCGCGCCGAAATCGAGCCACGCATCCTCGGCAAGGACCCGCCGCTTCGAGCGCTGCGAGGTCGGCTTGACGGGCGTCGTCTCATCGACCCATTGCCCGTCCTGATCGCCGTAGACCCCGATCGTAGAAAGATAGCCGATCCACTTGAGATTGGGAGCGCTGGCAAGGTCGGCGGAATGATGTGCAAGGACCGGGTCGCCCGCTTCGTCAGGTGAGATTGATATAACAACATGGGTCGCAGTCTCCAGGCCCTTGGAGACTTCCCGCGAGGGTGCAAAACCATCGAACACAATGCCGGTGTAACCGTCGGACGCGATACGCTCTGCACTCTCCGCGCTGCGCGAGGTGCCCGTGATGCTGATATGGGAGCGTCCGGCCAGTCGCCGCGTTAGCGCCTTTGCGCTGAAGCCCAGGCCGAAACAGAAAAGATCAATCATAAGGTTCCGGATATCACGATTGAACCCCTGCCGCAGCATCCCATTCTCCGCGGACCTGCGCGTCGGCTTCTTCGCTGAAATGACGCGCCCGCAGGTCAGCGATTTCGTTCAATCCCGCAAGCCGCGACAACGCCCACACGGCCATAGCCCGGACAAGCGGCGAAGCCTCCTGGAGCAGCGGCACGATCAGGGGGATAAGCGTACCATCCGCCGAATTTCCCGCCGCGATGAGCACGTTGCGCATGAACCTGTCACGCCCAGTCCGCTTGACCGGCGTGCCCGCAAACCGCGTCCGGAAAGCAGCGTCATCGAGCGCAAGGAGGTCACGCAGCGGCGGATTGTCGGTTGCGAGGGTCGCAATGAACTTCGCTTCGCGGGCGACCTGAGCGAACTTGTTCCAAGGACACACGGCAAGGCAGTCATCGCAGCCGAACACGCGATTGCCGATTGGCTCGCGAAACTCCGGTGCAATGTGCCCACTATGCTCAATCGTCAGGTACGAGATGCACCGGCGGGCATCGAGCTGATAGGGAGCGGGAAACGCATCTGTCGGGCAAACCTCCAGGCATCGCGCGCAACTGCCGCAATGATCGGCCTCAGGCACATCATCGGGCAGGATGGCAGCTGTAAGGATCGCCCCGAGAAACAGCCACGAGCCATGTTCACGCGAAACCAGATTTGTGTGCTTACCCTGCCAGCCGAGCCCGGCCGACGCCGCCAACGGCTTTTCCATCAACGGCGCGGTATCAGCGAACACCTTCACGTCGCTTTCCGTTCGCGAGGCGATGAGCCCGGCAAGCTCCTTGAGGCGCCCCTTGATAACCTCGTGATAATCCCGCCCCTTCGCATAAACGGAAATCACGCTGCGGTCCTTGGCTGAAAGCCCCGACATCGGGTCGCCAGGAGGCGCGTAGCTCATGCCCAGCATGACGATACTCTGCGCATCCGCCATGAGCCGGCGCGGATCGCTGCGGCGCAAGGCCGTCTCGGCAAGCCAGCCCATCTCGCCATGCCGGTCCTTCGCGACAAACTCTTCAAGCCCGGCGGCGGATGCTTTGATGCGGTTTTCGATCTGCTCCAGCCGCGCGATGCCGAAAGCACTAAAGCCAAGTGACATCGCACGCGCCTTGAGTTCGCCGACCAAGGCCTCAGCCTTGCTCCCTCCATCGCGCTCGCTCACGGCAGTGCCTTACAGGTCAGAAATCGAGGTCGGTGTAGTGCAGCGGCGGCGGCGCACCGGCAAGACGATCGGCCAGCAGCGAACGGAACGAGCGCCTCGATTTGATGCGCGCGTACCACTCCTTGGCTGTCGGATAGTCCTCCCATGGCACCTCGCCCAGATAGTCGATCGACGACAGGTGTGCGGCAGCCGCGATGTCGGCAAACGACATGTCTTCACCCGCAAGCCACTTCCGCCCGTGCGCAAGATGGCCGATGTAACCCAGATGATAGCGCAGATACGCCCTGACCGCGCGCAGGATATGCGCATCCGGCGCGTGCTGCGCATCTGGCTGCATGCGCGCGTAGACCTTCTCGTTCAATAGATCGCGTGTCACCTCCCGATCGAACTTGGCGTGGAACCAGTCGACCAGCCGCCGCACCTCCGCCCGCTCCTCGCGCGAGCCGGGAAACAACGGAACAGTCTTGCCATCCACGGGGTGACGCTTGAGTTCTTCAGCCACATATTCCGAGATCGCATAGACCCCGCACAGCACGGGTCCGGTCTCGATTTCGAGGACCGGCAATTCGCCAGACGGGTTAAGTGCCAGGAATTCGCGGCGGACATCCCAGGGTTGTACTTCGCCAAGCGTAACCTCGAGCCCGAGCTCCGCCAGCATGATGCGGATCGACCGTGAAAACGGACAAAGCCTGAAGTGAGTGAGCTTGTGCATGTCGCCTTATGTACCTGCCGCGCAATCAATTTGCCCGGTCGCGTATTCGATCTTCTTGAGCGCGCGGATGGTGAAACGACCACCGCTCAAGCCAGAACACTATGATGTGGTCAAGGCCGAACGGCTGATTCGTCAATCGTCAGTCCGGATTTATCCCCCGCAGAATCAAGCTGTTGGCTAGTCCGAGTGTTGCCGCAAGGCGGCACACGTCCTGTAGCCGGTCGCTTTCGCGCCCATGGTGCTTGCCTCAGGCGCCGCGAACATGATTGTTGCTCGGCAATCCACGCGAGCAGGCCGCTCGATCCCTCCAAAGCATAGTCCGGAGAAACCTGATGCCGACATGGCAAGTCATCCTGCTCGGTGTGATCGAGGGACT
>CAYGRH010000304.1:0-4305 GCA_964352165.1 uncultured Hyphomicrobiaceae bacterium
CTGCCCGTGGCGATTGCGATATCCGGCCAGGGCGGGGCGAAGGCTGTTCCAGGTTTGCCAAAGCGCTCTGACGGATTGACCGGACCCCAGGGTGCGAACGCATTGAATACGGCGCTGGGGGTGACGGTCTTCATCTCGTAGTTGATGCCCAGCGCATCGGCCACGCCGCGCGCCTGTACCACCATGCCGGCCTTGCCGTCGGTGATGATCCAGGCGGTCTTGCCGCTCAGCGCGCGAGCATTGGCTTTGTCAGCCGAAGAGTTGGCGGTGTCCTGCATCCTAAGGTTTTTGACGAGTTCGGTACGGCTTGTCGAGGGTCTGGATGTCGCCATTGGGGGTAATGGACGCGATTACGGTGGATGGCGCGCGCGCGAAATAATAGAGTTGTTTCATGGATGGTTTGGTTTTGAATGTTGCTTGGTTTTGGCAGCTATCGTGCTCGTATTTTGGGGAATTGGTCCGGCAATGCCTTTAAGTCTCGATGCAACCGATTGGCGAATCCTGCGCGAACTTCAGGGTGACGGGCGCATGACAAATGTCGCGCTTGCCGCCCGCGTAGGCTTGTCGGCACCGCCGTGCCTGCGGCGTGTCAGGGCGCTGGAAGAGGCGGGGCTGATCGTCGGATACAGTGTGCTCTTGGATGAGGCCGCGCTGGGGTTCGATCTGACGGCTTTCGCGATGGTGGGACTGCATAACCAATCGGAAGCGGATCTGCGGGCGTTTGAAAACCAGCTTCTCGGGTGGCCGCTCGTCAGGGAAGCCTACATGCTGTCAGGCGAAAGCGATTACATTGCAAAGTGCGTCGCGCCCGATCTCAAGGCCTTCCAGGCTTTCGTGCTCGATGAGCTGACGGCAGCGCCGAACGTGGCAAGCGTCAAGACGTTCCTGACCATTCGCCGGGCGAAGCGCGAACCGGGCGTGCCGGTAGAGCGGATGTCATTCAGGGAGCAAAGCTGAAACGGGCTTGGTTCGTGCGGCGATCCCGGCTCGTCAACGTGTCAGCTTAGGCCTGACAACCTACGTGCGGTTTCAACGTGCGGGATTTGGCGGCAGGCGCAGCAGCGAGCTTGCCGGGCGGACGGATTGGCCTTGCGACGAACTCGCCGCCGCAGTTAGGGCATTTGCCACCCGGTAGACGGTTGTCGCGGCAGTCCGCACAGAATGTACATTCGAACGAACAGATCAGCGCGTCGGGCGCATCCGGCGGGAGATCCTTGTCGCAACATTCGCAACTGGGACGAAGCTCGAGCATTTTGTGTTGCTTCCAAAGCTGACAGGCTTCAAGGCCAGTTCTACTTCCATTGAATTTTCAGGATTTCAAAGGATCGCGAACCTTTCGGCGTCGTGACTTCCACGACGTCGCCTGCTTCCTTGCCGATCAGCGCGCGCGCGATCGGGCTGGAAATCGAGATCTTGCCCTCGTTCAGGTTCGCTTCGAAGTCGCCGACGATCTTGTAGGTGACTTCTTCCTCGGTGTCCTCGTCGACGAGTTTGACGGTCGCTCCGAACTTCACGGTCGTACCCGACAGCGTCTTGGTATCGATCACATCGGCGCGAGACAGCTTGTCCTCGAGTTCTGAGACCTTGGCCTCATTCATACCCTGGGCTTCCTTGGCGGAATGGTACTCGGCGTTCTCGGACAGGTCGCCGTGGGCGCGCGCTTCAGCAATCGCCTGAATAATGCGCGGGCGCTCCTCGCCCTTGAGGCGCTGCAATTCCGTCTCGAGCTTTGCAAAGCCTTCGACCGTCATTGGAACTCGTTCCATGGACATTTTCTAATGTCTCCCAGTGGGCCCGGCTCGTTGAGCCGGAACCTTCCATTACGGACCAATACTAAAACGTCATGAGGAGGACTGTTGGGCTTTTCGGCCGGTCCAGCCAAGGGGATCATGATATGCGGCTTGTGTAGCTCTGCAATGGCGTAACGGTCAGATTGTCTGCCTTTAGGGCCTTTATTGCTCGAGTTACGGCGATCGCACCGGCAAGCGTTGTATAGTAAGGGATATGATGAAGCAAGGCTGTGCGCCGGATATCCTTTGAGTCGGCAAGTGCCTTGGCGCCTTCGGTTGTATTAAACACTAAATGTACTTCGCGGTTTTTCATGGCGTCTACGATGTGCGGACGGCCTTCTAGAACCTTGTTGACAACTTCACAGGTGACCCCGTGTTCCTCAAGGTAGCGCTTGGTGCCGCGGGTGGCGAGTAGCTTGAAGCCCATTGCAACCAGGTCGCGAAGCGGGGCGACGATACGCGGTTTGTCGGCTTCCTTCACGGAAACGAAGACCGTCCCGGTTTTCGGCAATGGCTGTCCGGCACCCATCTGAGCCTTGCCGAATGCCATGGCAAAATCGGTGTCGAGGCCCATGACCTCGCCGGTCGAGCGCATCTCCGGGCCCAGGATCGGATCGACACCGGGGAAGCGGGCAAACGGGAAGACGGCTTCTTTGACTGCGATGTGGTCGAGCTTGACCGATTTGAGCTCAAAGTCAGCGAGCGGCTTGCCCGCCATTACCTGAGAGGCTATTGCCGCGACGGGTTTGCCGATGACCTTGGCAACAAACGGCACCGTGCGGGAGGCGCGCGGGTTGACTTCAAGGATGTAGATCTCATCGTCCTTGATGGCGAACTGAACGTTCATCAGGCCGATAACGTTCAGGGCGAGTGCGAGCTTGCGGGCCTGTTCGCCCAGCGCGTCGATCACCTCGTCCGACAACGAATGGGGTGGCATCGAACAGGCGCTGTCGCCGGAGTGAATTCCGGCTTCCTCGATGTGCTCCATCACGCCTGCAATGTAGGTATCCTTGCCATCAGCGATGCAGTCGACATCTACCTCGACGGCGTTTGTGAGATAGCTGTCGATCAGCAGCGGGCGCTTCGGTGAAACGACAAGTTCGGACGGATTGTCGAGGGTGGCCGACAGACGCGCGATGTACCGGTCGATCTCAACGCCGTCATAGACGATTTCCATGCCGCGGCCACCGAGCACGAAGGATGGCCGGATGACCACGGGATAGCCGATTTCATCGGCGACGGCGCGGGCTTCTCCGGGTGTTCCGGCAATACCGGACTTGGGCTGCTTGAGGCCGAGCTTATCGATCAGTGCCTTGAACTGCTCGCGATCTTCAGCCAAGTCGATGGCACTGGGCGATGTTCCCAGGATCGGCACGCCGGCTTCTTCCAAGGCCGTTGCAAGTTTGAGCGGCGTCTGGCCGCCGAACTGTACGATCACGCCCTTGACCGTTCCGCTTTTCTGTTCGGTGCGGACGATTGCCAGCACGTCTTCAGCCGTCAGCGGTTCGAAGTAGAGGCGGTCGGAGGTGTCGTAGTCTGTCGAGACGGTTTCCGGGTTGCAGTTCACCATGATCGTTTCAAAGCCCGCATCCGTCAGCGCGAAGCAGGCATGGCAGCAACAATAATCGAACTCGATGCCCTGGCCGATCCGGTTGGGGCCGCCGCCGAGAATGATGATCTTTTCGCGATCCGTGGGGGCAGCTTCGCACTGTGCGGGGCCTGACAGGCCGCGCTCGTAGGTGGCGTACATATAGGCCGTTGGCGAAGCGAATTCGGCAGCGCATGTATCGATGCGCTTGAACACAGGCTGGACTTCCAGGTTGGCGCGCAGTTCCGCGACCTTGGCTTCCGTCGTGCCGGCCAATTTTGCAAGCCGCGCATCCGAAAATCCTAATGCCTTCAGGTCGCGCAACTGTTCTGCTTCAGGCGGCAGGCCATGGGCCTTTACCCGCGCTTCAGCGTCGATGACTTCCTGCATGCGCGCAAGGAACCATGGATCGATCTTCGAGAAGGCGTGGACAGTTTCGTGGTCGACGCCGAGGCGGAGGGCCTGGGCGACCTTCAAGATGCGGTCCGGCGTGGGACGCGATAATGCTGCGCGGATGACGTTCTTGTCGTCGCCCTGGCCCAAGCCTTCCAGTTCGATGTCATCGAAACCCGTCAGGCCGGTTTCCATGGAACGCAGGGCTTTTTGCATGCTCTCGGCGAACGTGCGGCCGATGGCCATGGCTTCGCCCACGGATTTCATCGAGGTGGTCAGCGTTGAATCTGCGCCGACGAATTTTTCAAAGGCAAAGCGCGGGATCTTGGTGACCACGTAGTCTATGGTCGGCTCGAATGAGGCAGGGGTTGCACCGCCGGTAATGTCGTTTTCAAGTTCATCGAGCGTGTAGCCGACCGCAAGTTTGGCAGCCACCTTGGCGATTGGGAACCCGGTCGCCTTCGATGCAAGCGCAGACGAGCGCGATACGCGCGGGTTCATTTCGATCACAACAAGCCTTCCGTCCTTCGGATT
>CAYGRH010000305.1:0-3274 GCA_964352165.1 uncultured Hyphomicrobiaceae bacterium
GCTGACCGGTCCGCTGCCGGAAATGGCTTGGGGCAATGCCGACGCACCGGTCACGCTGATCAAATATGCTTCTCTAACCTGCCCGTTCTGCCGCCGCTTCCAACGCGAGGTTTTCCCGCAACTGAAGCGCGACTACATCGACACGGGCAAACTGCGCTTCATCATCCGCGAATTCCCGATCGGCCGCAGCTCCGGCAACGCAACGATCGCTCTGCGCTGCGCTGGACCCGACAAGTACCTGCAGCTCTATACGAAATTCCTCGAACAGCAGGGCAACTGGGTCAGCCAGGACGTCCGCATCGAAAAAATCCACGCAGTCGCAGCCCAGGTTGGTTTATCCCGCGAGAAATTTGACGCCTGCCTGAAGAATCAGGAGATGATCGACGGGTTGAAATGGGTGAAGGACCGCGGCCGCACGTTAGGCATCATCGGCACGCCGAATTTCTTCATCCAGAATGAGCGGGTAAAAAAATACCTGAGTTACGACGAGTTGCGCGCGCGTATCGACGCAGCATCCGCGGGGACATTGGCATCGGCGACGGCACCAGCCGAGCGCTAACCCTGTCCCCAATCGATGGCTGCGGATCGATTGCACCATCGCGACTCTTGCCTTAGTGCACATGCATCGTCTTCGCACTGCGTCTGCCAGTTTTTGCGTGACCAGCCCCGTGCAACCAGTCCCGTGTCGCCAGCAATCGTATCCGCGTAACTTCCGCTGCTGGCTCTACCGATTGCCAAGGACGCATTGATGCGGATATCCCGCTTGCGGCTCTTAGGGTTCAAGTCATTTGTCGAACCCACTGAGCTCAAGATCGAAGCAGGACTGACCGGCGTTGTCGGGCCAAACGGCTGCGGCAAGTCGAACCTGCTCGAAGCGCTGCGTTGGGTGATGGGCGAAACGTCCCACAAGTCCATGCGCGCCGCCTCCATGGATGACGTCATTTTCTCCGGCACAACTTCGCGCCCGGCCCGCAACATGGCCGAAGTGACGATGTTCCTCGATAACTCGCTGCGTCAGGCCCCCGCCCAGTTCAATGACGCGGACGAAATCGAGATCACGCGGCGCATCGAGCGCGAAGCGGGTTCGATCTACCGCGTCAACGGCCGCGACTGCCGCGCCCGCGATATCAAGATCCTGTTTGAAGATGCCGCCACCGGAGCGCGCTCGCCGGCACTCGTGCGTCAGGGCCAGATCGGCGACATCGTCAATTCCAAGCCCGAAGCACGCCGCCGCATCCTGGAAGACGCAGCCGGCACCGCGGGGCTGCATAGCCGCAGGCGCGAAGCCGAATTACGCTTGCGTGCAGCCGAAACCAACCTCGCGCGCCTCAACGACGTCATCGGCGGTCTCAACGCCCAGGTGGAAAGCCTCAAACGCCAGGCCCGCCAGGCCCGCCGCTACAAGGAACTCTCGGGCGAAATTCGCCGCGCGGAAGCTCTCCTGCTGCATCTCAACTGGGTCACCGCACAAGACGAGATCCTGGCTTGTGAGAGCAGGCTTTCCGAAGTGCTCGTCATACTCGGTGAAGCGGTCAAAGAGGAAAGCCGGGGCCTGGCGCAGGAAACCGAATGGTCGGCGGCACTTCAGCCGTTGCGCGATGACGAAGGCATTCGCAGCGCCGTTCTCGGCCGCCTGCAGGTTGAAAACGAAAACTTTGAGCGCGAAGCCGAACGCTCAAACCAGCGCGCCAAGGAACTGGCAGCCCGCGCCGAACAGTTCGAGCGCGACAGCGCACGCGAGCAGAACTTCATCGACGAGGCGGACGGCATCACGGCCAAGCTTGCCCGCGACATCGAAGAACTCAAAGCAGCCCAGGACAGCGAAGCAGGCGCCACCGAACACGCAACGCGCGAACGCGAAGACGCCGAAACAGTCCTTGCCGCAACCGAAGATCAGATTTCCGAACTGACCGCTGAACTCGCCGAAGCAAGGGCGCAAGCGCGAAGCCTTGAAGCCAAATCCATCGAAGCGACGTCTTCGGTTGAAAGGCTTGAAGCGCAAGTAGCCGAACTCGACCGGCAGGCTACAGAGATTTCCGCCAAGGCACCCGATGTAGCCCGTCTCAGTCAACTCACAGCGGCAGGCCAAAGCCTCGCTTCACAAATCACCGAAGCTGAAACAACAACGACGTTTGCCGAAGAAAACGTCGCAGAGTTGAGTGAGCGCCTGCGCGAAGAGCGCGACAGTGCGGCAGAGGCCCGCCTGCGTCTCAACTCGTTGCGCACCGAACGCGAAACGCTGACAAAACTGCTGGTTCCGGATCAATCCGGCACCGAGCCGGCAATTGTTGATGCCATCCAGGTCTCACCTGGATTTGAAACCGCACTCGGCGCAGCTCTGGGCGACGACCTTGAAGCACCTGCCGCCGACAGCGCGCCGATCCATTGGCGCATGATCGAAAAATCGGCAAGCGATGCAGCACTGCCAAGCGACATCGAACCGCTCATCCGCTACGTCAAAGCGCCGCCTGAACTCGCCCGCCGCCTGAGCCAGATCGGCATCGTCGAAAAAGAAGACGGCAATCGCCTGCAGCGCCACCTCCAGCCCGGCCAGCGCCTTGTGACAAAGGCTGGCGATCTGTGGCGGTGGGACGGTTTCGTCGCAGCGTCAGAAGGCACGACGGCTGCCGCTCGCAGGCTTGAACAACGCAACCGCTTGATTGCAATCGAGCACCACGAGGTCGAGGCATCCGAACGCCTGGAAGAGCTCACCGCGGGCGAACAGCGAACCACACATGAACTGGCGCAGGCACAGTCCGCCGAGCGCGAAGCCCGCCAACAATGGCGCGAATTTCAAGCCGAACTTTCCCGTACGCGCGATGCGTTGACCACCGTGGAACGTTCAGCACGCGAAACCGAAAGCCGGCTGGCAACCGTGTCGGGAGCGAAAGCCAGAGCCGAGCAGGAACTGAGCGACGCGCAACGCAGGCTCAGCGAAATCATTGAAGCCCGCGCGCAGGCCTCGCACGCTGACATATCGGTCCAGGAACAGGCTCTCGCACAGGCCCAGTCCCGCGCCCTTGAAGAACGCGCCATCGCCGCTGAAAAGCGTGCCGCTCAGGCGGGCCTGGCCCGCGCGCGCCAGGAGCGCGAGGCGCGCCTTGCCCAATCGATCAGCGAACACAAAGGCTGGACAGATCGCCAGGCGAACGCTCAAAGCCAGATTGCCGCGCTCAAATCCCGCCACGACGAGACGATCGCCGAACTCGAAGCCTTGGCAGACCTTCCCGGCAAGTTGGAGGCTCGTCGTCAGGAATTGACAACGGGGCTGGCA
>CAYGRH010000305.1:3284-4305 GCA_964352165.1 uncultured Hyphomicrobiaceae bacterium
GCCGAGAACGGATTGCGCGAGGCTACCCAGGGGCTTCGCAGCATCCAGGCGAAGGTGGGCGAAGCTCGCGAAGCTCGCGTGCGCATCGATACGCAACTGGAAAACGCGCGCGCCCGCAACGACGACGCGGTTCACAGAATTGCCGAAACGCTCCAGGTGGCACCGGAAGATTGCCTGGCTTTGGCCGAAGTTCCCGACGCTTCAGCCCTGCCGAAATACGACGACGTGGACCGCCGCCTGACCCGGCTGAAGGCAGATCGCGAACGCCTTGGCGGCGTCAACCTGCAAGCCGATGATGACCTCACCCGGATTGCCGACGAAGTCGCAAGCATCGAGGCCGAGCGCGCCGATGTTGACGAAGCAATCGCCAAACTTCGCGGAGCCATCCAGCAGCTCAACCGCGAAGGCCGCAGACGCCTGCGAGAAGCCTTCGAAATCGTGGATGGGCATTTCCAGCGGCTGTTCAGTACGCTCTTCGATGGCGGAGAAGCACGCCTCGAGATGGTCGAGTCCGAAGAAGACCCGCTCGAAGGCGGATTGGAAATCATTGCCCGCCCGCCGGGCAAAAAGCCGGCAACGCTATCGTTGCTTTCCGGCGGTGAGCAGACGCTGACGGCCTTGTCGCTGATCTTTGCGGTGTTCCTGACGAACCCCTCACCGATCTGCGTACTCGACGAAGTCGATGCGCCGCTCGATGACGCCAACGTCGACCGCTTCTGCACGCTGATGGAGGCGATGGCCGGAGAAACATCGACACGCTTCCTGGTGATCACTCACCACCCGATGACGATGACACGCATGAACCGGCTGTTTGGTGTCACCATGGCCGAGCGCGGCGTCTCCCAGCTCGTCTCCGTCGACCTCGAGACCGCCCAAACCTTCCGCGAAGCAAGCTAGCCCCACTCGTGCTTGCACGGTGTGGGCAAATGGCAAAGACCCCACACGAGCTTGCTCAATGTGGACAGGTGTCCAGCCCCCTTATTATGGGCCAGTTCGATGTAGAGTTTCTGGCACCGGTGGA
>CAYGRH010000306.1:0-1556 GCA_964352165.1 uncultured Hyphomicrobiaceae bacterium
TGGGCTGACATTGCGCCGATGGAAAGACCTGCGACGGCTACGAGTGCCGCGATGCTGGTCGACTTAAGGAGTCCCCCGATCATACCTTACTTCTCCGTTGGACGAACAAACTAAGTACTCAACCCTTGGTACAAACCCTATGGACTGAACACCGCGATAAAACTGATGCCACAGAACTGACCCGCGATTTAGATGACCGTAATCACCCAATGTCAGCCTTGCTCGCACTCAGAACTAACTCAGGCTTGACCCACCCGTAAATACGAAAAGCCGTTACGACTCGATTCGAAAAGTCATTCGTGGCTTGACAGCCACATCGGCGATTCGCGGCAACTATGGACCAAAGCCGAACAAACATGCCCGCACTCCCCAGATTTGCGCTACCGGTCTCCGTTCCCGGCCTTGGACATGCCTACGACAAATGCCGTGTTAGCTCGTGAAAGCATAGACTTGGCAACAATTCCCCGGAACGGGCGGACGAATTCGACGCGACAAGGCATCTCGCACCGCTGGCCCGGAGCCACAAGGCCGTTTAGGCTCTCGCAGGCCCACAGGATGACGGATGAAAAATGGCAGAACCGGGGACGATCGATATATGCGTTGTGGGTGGCGGCCCCGCTGGCCTCGTCGCCGCCTTGACGCTCTCGCGTACGGGCGCACGAGTCGCGCTAGTCGCAGCACCACACCATCCCGCAGGAAACCGGCCCGACACGCGCACAGCAGCGCTGTTCACCGGCTCCATCAACTTGTTGCGCAATCTCGACGTGTGGGAAGCTTGCCGAATTCACTGCGAGACTTTGAACGCCATCCGGCTGATCGACGACACTGACGGCCTGATGAAGGCGCCGGAAATAAAATTCACTTCCGACGAAATCGGTCTCGAACGGTTTGGTTATAACGTGCCGCAAGGCGTGCTCGTTTCAGCCCTTGAAGCAGCCGTATCGGCCATGCCCGATAAAATCGAGCGCATCGCCAGCGCCGGCGTAGCGACCGTCCGCCCGGGCGCAGATGAAATCTCCATTGACCTGGTTGAAGGCCAAACCTTGCAGGCCCGACTGGTTGCAGCCGCCGATGGGCGCAACTCCATCTGCCGCCAGGGTGCCGAAATCGGCGTCGAGAAATCCGGTTACGAGCAAACAGCCGTCACCTGCATCTTCGATCATTCACGCCCACATGGCGGCATATCGACGGAATTCCACAGGCTCGCCGGCCCGTGTACCGTGGTACCAATGCCGGGAAATGCCTCCAGCCTCGTATGGGTCGAACGCCCTTCCGTTGCCGAGCGCCTGATGAGTTATGACGACAAGACGTTCACGCAGATGCTCGAAAGCCGCCTCGGCGGCATGCTCGGGCTGGTGAGCAACATCAGCCCTCGCGCTGCCTTTCCGCTGACATCCGTTCACGCAAAGCGCATGGCGGCAAACAGGGTGGCATTGATCGGCGAAGCCGGCCATGTCATGCCGCCGATCGGCGCCCAGGGCCTCAATCTCAGCTTTCGCGACGCAGCCGTCCTGGCTGAACGGCGTGTGGGTTGACCCGACGGGATTACGCACATA
>CAYGRH010000306.1:1566-4282 GCA_964352165.1 uncultured Hyphomicrobiaceae bacterium
CTGGCTGAACTCGTTGCAGAGGCGATGAAAAATGATGCTGATCCCGGAGCAGCACGCATCCTCGATGCTTACGATACGGCACGCCGCACCGACGTCAGAACACGCACATTCATGGTCGATGTCCTCAACCGCAGCCTGACCAGCAATTTTGCACCCATCCAGCTTGCACGCGGCCTGGGACTGCACGCCCTCAACGCCATAACGCCGCTTCGTCACCGCCTGATCCGCGAGGGCCTCCAACCGACTGGCAACGTTCCCGATCTGATGAAGGCTCAATAACGCCACCCAAGTCTCAGCGGCCAAGCCGATTTGCCTCGGCGACCAACCCAACTCCGCACTCTCCCCTGTTTTCCTCACCCGAAGATTGCGCCCGCCCCATCAACAACGCTAAACGCTTGCCTGCATCGGACTTGCGGCTCGCCGTTAGCCGCTTTTCTGATCGGTGCAACATCGAATTCAAGACGACCGACGCGCCCGCAACCAACTCACCACACGGTTCATGCAGCCCTCCCAGCGCTTGAGAGATTTCCAGTTCCGCATCGAATATTACGCTCTACGCAGCGTAATCGCCCTCGTACGCGCGCTTCCGCTGGGGGCTGCGACCTGGACATCGGCAAAGGTCTGGCGGGCGCTCGCTCCGATCATTAACCCGAAACGCCACGCCCGCGCGCTCGACAACCTGCTCATCGCTTTTCCCGAGAAGTCAGACAAGGAGCGCCTAGCAATCTGCATGGCGCACTGGGAAAACCTCGGCCGCGTCATGGCCGAAACCATGCAAATCGATCGCATCGTCGGCGAGCCCGAACGCATGACCATCCTGAACGACAAGATGTTTGCGCGATACCGGAATAAGATAGGTGCAGCCGTCGGCGTCTCGCTTCACATGGGCAACTGGGAGCTTTCGATCTGGCCGCTGGCGATGTCCGGCGCGGGCCCCGCTGCCATTTATCGCTCGGTCAACAACCCCTACGTCGATGAGTATCTGCGCTATCAGCGGCGCGACCTGTATCCCGGCGGGTTGTTCGGCCGCGGCAAGGTTGAAGGCGATCATGGCGATGATAGGCGAACCGCCCGCATCATCACCGACTACGTGCGCAAGGGCGGTCGCCTCGGCATGGTCTGCGACCTCTACGACCGCACAGGCATACCCGTGGACTTCTTCGGCAAGCCTGCCAAAACCCAGGCCATCGGCGCCATGATTGCAAGGCGCACAGGCGCGCGAATCTGGCTATCGCGCTGCAAGCGCGTTGGCACGGCAAGCAAGTTCGAGATCGAACTGCGCGAGCTGCGGGTTCCCCGCACCGCCAACCAGACGGAAGACGTGCGCTGGGTGATGACGGAGATGCAAAAGGTCTTCGAGGAATGGGTGCGGGATGCACCGGAACAATGGATGTGGTCGAACCGGCGCTGGAGCTGAGGCAACCTGGCAGCTCGATGCGAATCGAATCGCTATCTACAAAGCCCCTACGAATCAGCTACTTATGCACAGCGAAATTCTTAAAGGACTTTAAACATGGCCGACAAGACGATGCTGTCCATGCCGGGCAAGAAGATGCAGGTGCCCAAACCGGTCAAGCGCACGATCCAGACCGTTGCCGCCGTCGTGCTGACATCGATGGTCGCGCTGGCAATCATCGCCGGCAACGCCATGCTTCTTGGCAAGAAGGGCTCCAGCATGAAGGGCGTCGATGTCTGGCTGTCCTTTATCCTTCGCGCCGACATCCTGGCAACGATGATTCTGACAGCATTCGTCACGGTGATGTTCGTCTACTGGCAGCGCGATCAGGAGCGCCGTTGATCGCATCGGACTTTGCAATCACGCAAACAGTCCCCTGAAGGCAAGATAAGCCCCCAGAAAGAGTAGCGAACCAAAGAAGACGCGGCGGAATAAGACCTCGGACAATCGGGATCTTATCCGCTGCCCGAACGCCATTCCGGCAAACGCCGGCACAATGGCGAACACCGACAATGCCGCAAGCTCGCCGCTCAATAGTCCGTTGGATCGCATGGCCACACCCAGCACGAGCGCTGACAGCGAGAACATCAATCCCAGCGACTGGATGAGTTCATCGCGCGAGAACCCCAGCGCCTGCAGGTACATGACGCCCGGCACAACAGTCGAACCCGTCATACCCGCCAGAATGCCATTGACACCGCCGACGACCGGGCCAGCCCACGCCTCCTGGCGCGGACTGAGGACGACACTGAAGCCGGCCAGGTTGATGACACCGTAGGAGATCAGCACAATACCGAGAAGCGACGTCAGCCAGCCGACATCGACCGACTTCAAGACAAGCGTACCCATCCATAAGGTTGCCATGCCCGACAAAAGGAACGGCCAGATCCGTTTCAGGATCTGAAGCGCCCGCCCGCCGGAAAAGCCCTGCCAGATATTTGTCAGAAATGTCGGCACAAGCGCAATTGCCATTGCCGTTGGCAGATCGAACGCGATCGTGAGTAGCCCCAGGCTGACCGTCGGCATCCCCAGACCGATCACGCCTTTCACCAGTCCGCCGACGATGAAGGTGGCGAAAATCGCCAGCAGCACTGCTGTATCGCCCATCATTAGCTTTCAAGGCTCCCAGCCCCGGCGTTCTACCGCCGCTTATCGTTATGCCGTTGCTCAGCACTGAGCACACCGGACCGGACTCTGTTCTGACGGGCAACGGCTCCGCCGACTGCAGGAAATCGGCTCCACACGAGCCTGCGCAGTGTG
>CAYGRH010000307.1:0-4282 GCA_964352165.1 uncultured Hyphomicrobiaceae bacterium
GATACGAAAAAGGGCCCGGAACCTTGCGGTCCGGGCCCAGTTTATGAGCACGTCTAGGGGAAGATGCGTGCTCGGGAGACGATTGAGATCTGGAGCGCTTTGTGGGTCCAATCAGCGATCAGTAGACCGGCTTGTCGCTTCAGATGGGGCCGGGATGCCTGATGGCATCCCGGCGGTTTCGTTGCGGGTATCAGATCCGCTGGCTGCCAACTCCGAACTCGGGGTAGGCTTCGATGCCGATTTCTGCGCGGTCCATACCCATCATTTCGTCTTCGAGCGATGGACGCAGACCGATCGTGAACTTCAAGACCGCCCAGATCACGAAGCTGGAGACGAAGACGAATGCACCGATCGATCCGACGCCGATGGCCTGAGTGACCACGTTGGCATCGCCGTTGGTCCAGGCGACTATGAGCGTCCCCCAGATACCGCAGAGCAAGTGAACCGGTATCGCACCCACCACGTCGTCGATACGCAGCTTGTCGAGTAGCGGGACGGTGAAGACAACGATCACGCCACCGACTGCGCCGATGACAGCGGACTGCCAGATCGCCGGAGCAAGAGGTTCAGCAGTGATTGCAACGAGACCGCCGAGTGCGCCGTTCAACGCCATCGTCAGGTCGACCTTGCCGTACAGGAGCTGCGTCAAAAGGATCGCAGCCATCACGCCGGCTGCTGCAGCCGTGTTGGTGTTGACGAAGATCTTGGAGACAGCAGACACGTTTTCAAGCGTGCCCATCGCAAGCTGCGAAGCGCCGTTGAAGCCGAACCAGCCGAGCCAAAGGATGAATGTACCGAGCGTTGCCAGCGGCATGCTCGAACCTGGCATCGGGTTGACCTGACCGTTGGGGCCATATTTGCCGTGACGTGCGCCAAGAAGGATGGCACCTGCCAATGCTGCCCAGCCACCCGTCGAGTGAACCAGCGTAGAGCCTGCGAAGTCAGAGAAGCCCATGTCGTCGAGCCAGCCTGCACCCCATTCCCAGGAACCCTGGATCGGGTAGATGAAGCCGGTTAGCAGGACCGTGAAGATCAGGAACGGCCAAAGCTTGATGCGTTCAGCCAGAGCGCCTGACACGATCGATGCGGTGGTTGCGCAGAACACCATCTGGAAGAACCAGTCAGACGGCGTGGAATAACCGTTAGCGGTGTCACTGGCAGGATCTGGCATCGTTACCGGCATGAATTTACCGACGTAGTCTGCCACGACCCAGCCATCGTCGCCGGGATACATGAGGTTATAACCGACCACCCAGAACATGAGGCCGGCGATGGAGTACAGTGCGATGTTTTTCGTGCACTGCATCGCAACGTTTTTGGAACGGACCAAACCGGCTTCGAGCATCGCGAAGCCAGCAGCCATCCACATGACGAGGAAGCCGCCGATGAGGAACAAAAGTGTGTTGAAGATATAATCAACGTTTGCCGGTGTTGCGTCCGTCACCTTGACCGCGGCTGCCGCTTCTTGCGCGAGCGCCGGATTGATGGCCAAAGCAAACAGCACAACTGCTGCTGTTCCAGCGCCCAGGCGCTGCATTAATGACGTCATTTGATTGCCTCCCATACTCAAAGTGCCGTTTCGTCGGTTTCGCCTGTGCGAACCCGGACGGTGTGCTCAATCGGTGAAATGAAGATCTTGCCGTCGCCGATCTGCCCGGTTTTTGCGGCAGCCTGGACGGCTTCAACGGCCTTTGAGACCTGCTCGGAAGGCACGACAATTTCAATTTTGATCTTTGGAAGAAAGCTAACGGCGTATTCGGCGCCACGATAGATTTCCGTGTGGCCCTTTTGCCGGCCGTAGCCTTTGACTTCAGTGACCGTCATTCCTTGCAGTCCGAGATCGGTCAGCGACGTGCGGACCTCCTCGAGCTTGAAGGGCTTGATGATTGCCGTCAGTAGTTTCATGTTTTGACCCCCTAAAGGTGGAGTTCACCAGTACCGGCTTGAACCAGTGACCCAGATGCGCAGAGCCCGGCAGCCCTTCTGGGCCCGGTTTCCAAAACGTTAAGAGTCAAGACCCGTGCCAGTTTGGAAAATCCGGCTTAAGCAACTGAAGTTGCGGGTCAAAAATCGGGCATGTGGACTGTAGGGGTTGTGTTGGGCCCAAGCGTTCTGCTTAAAATGCGTGCATATGAGTTCAAATGATTAAAGTATAGGCAGTTATGGGAGCTGGCGTTGCCGCATCAGGCCTTCCTGGGCTGTAGAGGCTACAAGTTCACCCTTGGCATTGAAGAGCTGGCCGCGGCAAAATCCGCGTGCGCCATGGCTGTTGGGACTGTCCTGGGCATACAAGAGCCAGTCGTCCGCCTTGAAGGGGCGATGGAACCAAAGCGCGTGATCCAGGCTTGCGAGCTGCATATCGCGGTCGAATAAAAGCTTGCCGTGCGCGATCAAAGCGGTGTCGAGCAGTGTGAAATCCGACGCATACGCTAGGACGCTTTGATGAACTGCGGGGTCATCGGGGAGTTCGCCGTTTGCGCGCAGCCAGATGTATTGCACCGGTGGGCGGGCTTCGCGTTTCAAATAGCGCGATATGTCGATCGGGCGCATATCTATCGGTTGCGGGCGCGACCAGTATGCCTGCATTGCTGCGGGCAATTTGTCGCTGGCTTTTGAGAATAACGTTTGGGCGCTCAAGAGTTCGTCAGGTGGGGGAACCTCAGGCATTTGGGCTTGATGATCGAGACCGGGCTCAGGGTCATGAAACGACGCGCTCATCGTGAAGATGACGTTGCCGTGCTGGATCGCTTTCACGCGCCTGGTTGAAAAACTGCCGCCGTCGCGCACGTTTTCAACGTCGTATACGATTGGGGCCTGGGGATCCCCGCCGAGCAGAAAGTATCCATGCAGGGAGTGCGTGGTGCGCGAGGGTGCGACGGTCTGGCAGGCGGCACTGATGGCTTGACCCAGAACCTGACCTCCGTAGACGCGCTGCCATGTCTGGTGCAGCGAAATCCCCCGGAATAGATTATCCTCCAAGCGCTCGAGTTGGAGGGCTGCGAGCAGATCCACGGTTGCTTCGTTTGAGGTCTCGCCAGCGGACTTGATTTCAGGCGTGTTACCAGGCTTGGTCATGACAGTTTGCCTTTTGTCGCTCGCCCCTTCCCGCCATCTCTGCCGGAAAAGGGCGTGCATTCTGGTGCAATCCGAAAAAGTTGACCATAACGTCAATCCTATTGGTTCGCTAATACCGGCCGTGCCGGAACGGGAGATGACATGAGTGACGGGCGGGCGAGTACCGATCGGTTCGATGTTCTGATTTCAGGCGCGAACTTCACCGGGTTTGCCCTGGCGCTGGCATTGGCCAGGCCCTTCGGGGATGATTTGCGCATCGGGATCATCGGAGCCGAGCGTGGCCGTCCACCGTTTTCTGAGCCCGCCGAACAACGAATCCGCGACAACCCGCGTGCCTTTGCTATCGCAGCCGGCAGCAAGTCCCTGCTTGAGGCCGTCGGCGTGTGGGGGGACATCCAAGATCAAGCCGAACCGGTTTTGCAGATTGAATTGACCGATTCACGCCTCGATGCCGGCGTGCGGCCGGTGCTTTTGACATACGATAACCTCACCGATGCTGGCTCGCCCGCCTCCTACATCGTGCCCGATCCGGTGTTGTCGACCGCGCTGCGCCAGCGGGCAGCAGCCGAACCGTCCATCGTGTTTCTGGGATCAGCATGGGCGCAGTCGATGACTGCTGACCAAGATGGTGCCCGTGTCTGTCTGGACGATGGCCGGGAGCTGGCGGCGCGCCTCGTCGTTGCGGCGGAAGGCCGGCGGTCGGCGCTGCGTGACCGCGCGGGTATCTCGCTCGTATCGCGGGACTATAAGCAGAGCGGAATCGTCGTCCAAGTTCGCCATCAGAGGGCACACAACGGTATAGCCGTGCAGCACTTTCTACCCGGGGGGCCGTTTGCGATCCTGCCCATGCGGGCAAATCGTTCGTGCATCACCTGGAGCGAGCAACAGGCCGAGGCCGAGCGGATTTTGGGTCTGGATGATGAGGCTTTTCTCGCAGAAGTGGAGTTGCGCTTCGGAGGGAGGCTGGGGCAAATCGAGCTTGCATCGGAGCGCCGGTCGTGGCCGCTGTCGATGCATCTTGCGCGATCGTTTACAGCGAGCCGCCTTGCTCTTATCGGTGATACCGCGCGTGGCGTGCACCCTATCGCCGGGCAGGGGCTGAACCTCGGTTTTCGCGATGTTGCCGCCTTGTGCGAGGTGATCGCGGATCAGGCGCGGTTGGGGCTCGATATCGGGAGCTCGCAGGCGCTCGACCGCTATGCCGGTC
>CAYGRH010000308.1:0-4277 GCA_964352165.1 uncultured Hyphomicrobiaceae bacterium
GCGGCAGCGTGCGGATTCCGCCGATGGCGATGCCGGAATAGTCGACGCCGGACGCCAATCAGCGGAGCTCGATGCGTCGTTCGACGATGAGCCGACACGTTCGCTTTTTGCTGAGGAGGACGAGACGACAGCTAGCGTGAACCCAACATCCAGCGAGACGCGCGCGCAAGCCGATGTGCCGCCACGGCAAGCAGCCAGTTCACAGTCTAAAGCGAACCGTCATTCGCTGCCTGGGGGTACCGGCGATCCGTTTGGAACTCTTCGCCCAAAGTCCGCACCTTCATTCGAAGGTTCGCCAGCGCCGTCTTTGGGACCGGCAGCCGCGTCGGATGATGTCGTCACGCAACCGGTGATTATGAAGCCGGCCAGCGGTCCTTCCAGTGGGCCGGCAGGCAGCGTCCCCGTGGCTGCCCCTGGAACACGTTCCGCACCGAGCTTGGAGCTTGGTGATCAAAACATTGCTTCCGGCAGCGGCGTTTCAATCGTGTCGGGTCCACCGCGAGAAGCCGATGTGGAGATGATCCAATCGCTCATTAAGAAGCTGGCCGATGAAGTCAACTCGGCGTCTGCTGCAGACAGCCTGCGCGAAAACCTCGGTCGCTCGGCGAGGGCTGTCAAAGACGCTGGGTCTCAGGGGGCGGTCTCCAGAGAAGATGAGCCGTCATTCGACGCGCAGGGTGCAATTGAGCAATCGGTCGGCGCACTTCGTTCGACCGCAGGCACAATGCGCGCGCGCCAACCGGCAAACGCTACCAGCACGCAGCGCGAAACGCGCGGGCAGGTCATCGGCCGGGCGCAGGGTGCTGTGCCTCAGGATAGCGAGGGGTGGCGCGAGGATCGCGTTTCCGAGGAACACGAGCTTGCTCATGGCAGAGAGCTGGCAAGCGGCCAGACCGGGGAATTGCCGGGTGATTTTGCAAGCGAACCGCCCGTTGGTCCATCCGATGATGCGCGCGGCGCGCTGGTGATTGCACGGCTAAACGCCATAACCGATGCGATTGAGTCTGGGCGCGTCGATGTCCTGCTCGAACCGATCCTTGGTATCAGCGACGGGAAGGCTCGGCATTTCGAGGTTGCCGTCAGGCTGCGCGACAGCGATGAGAAGGCCATCGATCTTTCTGAGGGACTGGAAGACGTCGCGAATACCGGCGTTTTGCCACTGCTGGACCGGGCGCGGCTGTCGCGGACTTCACAGCTTGCGTTGCGGCTGGAATCGCGTGGACGCAACGGCGCCCTGTTTTCGCAGTTCACCGGCGAGTCGCTCATTACCGATCAGTTCCTCGATGAATTCGCCGATGCCTACCGCGAGCGGGAAAACTTTGCGGGGCAACTCGTTATGACGTTCTCGCAAGCCGATATCCGGCGATTGGGCCCGCGCGAATGGTCGACGCTTGTCGATATGGCCGACCTCGGTTTCCGGTTTGCGGTCAGCGGCGTGTCCGATCTCGATATGGACTTCGAGGATCTAAGGTCACGCGGCTTCCAGTTCGTGAAGCTCGATGCCGATGTGTTCTTGAACGGGTTGCCGGCTGCTGAGATCACGATTCCGGCGGGCGACATCTGCAAGCATCTGGCTGGTGTCGGCATGACGTTGATCGTTGGTGAGATCGGGGACGAGCTTGTTGCGGCCAAGGTCTTTGGCTTCGGTGTTCTGTTCGGTCAAGGATCGCTGTTTGGCGGAGCCAGGCTCGTCAAACAGACGGCCGTGTCCTCGGATAGGGATTCTTCGGCGGCAGCTTGATCATGTTTGCCGGGGCGTGTAGCGGTGGGTTACCCGTTCGCTTCCCGGCATATTGATTGGGGTGATGTGCTTGAACCTGCGGACGCCTATCGCTTGTCAATTTCCCCGCCGATTGGCCGTGAGTGAATGACCAACACCTTCCAAGGCTCTGCAGACGCAGCGGGATCCTCCATTCCAGTTTTGACGTCCATCGCAGATCTGGCTGCCTGCAGCCGGGCTTGGCTGGTTGATATCTGGGGCGTGATGCACAATGGCGTTACGCCGTTTCCGACAGCGGTGGCGGCATGCCAGCAGTTCAGGTCGCAGGGCGGCATCGTGCTGCTGTTGTCGAATTCGCCCAGGCCGTCGAACGGCGTTGCCGTCCAACTTGATCAGATCGGCGTGGCGCGCGATGCCTATGACGGCATCGTGTCTTCAGGCGATGCAACGCGCACGCTACTTCGGGCCTGGAGCAGGCGGCCCTTGTATCATCTCGGCCCGGAGCGTGACCGCCCGCTGTTTGAGGGCATCGATATTCGTCTCGTGTCTGAAGCAGATGCCGAGGGCGTCATCTGCACCGGGCTGTTTGATGATACGAGCGAAACGCCAGATGATTACGCAGCGCTGCTTAAAGGAATGAAGGCGCGCGATGTGCCGATGATCTGCGCCAATCCTGACATCAAGGTCGAGCGTGGCGGTCGGATTATCTACTGCGGCGGAGCGGTGGCGCAGGCTTACGCCGAGATCGGCGGGGATGTTGCGCTGGCGGGTAAGCCGCATGCGCCGATCTATGAAATGGCACTGAATGAGCTTGCACGTCTCAGCGGCCGTGCGGTCGCGCGGGACGAAATCCTGGCAATCGGTGATGGCGTGAAGACGGATATTGCCGGGGCCGTGCGGGCCGGCATTCGGGCCGTGTATATCGCGAGCGCTGTTCACATGGTCGGAGATACGCTCGACCAGGACGCCCTCTCGGTGTTGTTTCCCCAGGGCAGCGATCGGCCGGTGGCGGCGATGGTTCAGCTCGCCTGGTGAGGGTGATGAGGAGGGCTCGCTGCTTCATTCAAGCGTCGATGCCAAAACGGCGTGACGCAATACGACTATCCCGTCGCGGTCGAGACGGTCTGCTCGTCAGACAATCCCTGGAACAGAAGGTTCAGCCGTTCGCCCTGAATGAGGATGTGGGATTTGATTACGTCTCGCACCCGTTCTTCGTCGCGCTCGCGGATGGCGTCGACGATTTCGCCATGCTCGTTGAGCGAACTTGAAACCCTGCGCTCGGTGCGAAGTTGGAGACGGCGATAGGGCTTGAGGCGATTGCGCAGGCTTTCTGTTTGTTCCGCCAAGAAGCGGTTGCCGCAGGCGGCATAGATGTGGGCGTGAAACTTCTCGTTTTCGTAGTAGTAGGCGTCGGTATCGTTGGAGGCGGCGGCTGCCGCACAACTTTCGTGAGCGGCCACGAGTTCTGCTAGCTGGCTGTCCGTGATTCTGCGGGCTGTTAGGCAGGCGCATAAAGCCTCGAGTTCAGCCATCACTTCGAACATTTCGACGATATCGCGAAACGTGACGGCTTTTACGAACGCCCCGCGCCTGGACTTGATTTCAATCAGTCCGATAGCCGCGAGTTGGGCAAGCGCCTCACGGATCGGAGTGCGCGAGACGCCGAAGCGATTGGCGAGAAGAGTTTCGTCCAGCCGGTCGTTCGGCTTCAGCTCGCCGAAAACGATCTCCTGCTCCAGTGTGTCGCGCAGCCGGTCTGCAGTCCTGCTTGGGGCTGGCTGCATAGCTGGGTCACTCCCTTGTGCGGATGGCCTGGGTTTGGCCGGGCTTCCGGCCGTTGCGGATCGTCCGGATTCTGAGCATAGCACGCTTGTATGCAAGGAAACTTGTCGTGTATGCATTATATCTTGACATGCATATCTTCTGATGGGCAGGTACGAGATGTCAATATATCGGGTCACTTTGAAAGTGGACCGTCTAAATTCGGCAGTTAAGCCGATGTGTAAATGAGAGGAAACCCGAGATGTTTCGTTCAATTCTGGCTGTCGCCGTAACGGTCGGCCTTGCAACATCGGCGTTCGCCGACGTGACTCTAAAAGCTTCCCACCAGTGGCCGGGCGGCAAGGGTGATGTGCGCGATGAAATGGTTCAATTGCTCGCCCGCGAAGTCGAAAAGGCCAACGTCGGCATCAAGATCCAGGTTTATCCCGGCAAATCGCTGGTGAAGCCGAAAGAGCAATGGGGTGCCATGGTCAAAGGCACTCTGGATATTTCTGCGTTCCCGTTGGACTACGCCTCCGGCCGAGTGCCGCAGTTTTCCGCAACATTGATGCCGGGTCTCGTCGGCAGCCATGAGCGCGCGCTGAAGCTCAACAAGTCGCCGTTCATGGATGACATCAAGAAGCTGATCAACGACAACGGCGTCGTCGTGCTTTCGGATGCTTGGCTTGCCGGTGCGTTTGCTTCGAAGAAGGGCTGCATCACGGCGCCTGAAACTGCCAAAGGGCAGGTGACGCGCGCTGCCGGTCCGGCGTTCGAACAGCTGCTTGTGGGTGCG
>CAYGRH010000309.1:0-4258 GCA_964352165.1 uncultured Hyphomicrobiaceae bacterium
AATGCCGATTACGTCAAAGCGCGCGTCGCTCATTGCTTATCCTCTCAGGTTTTTTAGGAGATGGCCGCACTATAGGGATCGTGCCCGGGCCTGCAAGGGCGGCGGGGTGGGGCGTATCGTGCACTATTGGGAGCGTGCCGGGGCGGCGGCGTGCGCGAATGGCGGGATCTACTGGGGTCAGCGCCTGCGCGTAGCTGCAGGGGCGGGTCTGGCGATATGAGCGAGTGAAAGCAGGAGGCGCTCGGCAAGCACGTCTTCGATGTTTGAGGAGCGCCTTGCCTGCTTTGCGCTGTCGGCAATCAGGCTGTTGGCCTGTGTCAGTCTATTGCCGGTCCAGATGCGGAGCTGGGACATGAATGCGTCGCGCTGCTTGAAGTGCAATGGCGGTCGCAGAACCCTTGCCGCTTCTGTCGCGTTTCGGCCGGTATCGAGTTCGGCGCGGACTCGGTGCAGCCTTATGAAGTGGCGCTGAACCGCCAAAATGACCCCTTGGGCGCTTTCTCCTGAAGCCAGGGCGCGCGCCAATTCGGTTGATGTGACTTGCGGGTTGCCATTGGCAGCCGCCATCACGATCCGGTCGAGTGCCATTTCAGAGGCATCGCCGACGATGGCTTCGATATCTTCGACGGTTACTTCCTTGCGGCCGAGGCAGTAGAGCGCGAGTTTTTCGATTTCTCCTCGCGACAAGGCGCGGTCCGCTCCGAGGCGGGCGACCAGCATATCCTCGGCATCGGGAGATATGCGAAGGCCTGCTTTCGACATCTCTTCTTTGACGACGACGGCGAGATCGCGGTCTTCATCCGGAAAGCAGGCCAATGCTGCTGCATGGGCTGCGCCTTCAAACACCTTGCGCATGGCGTCGGTGGCTTTGAGGTTCCCTGCCTCGACAATGAGGGTGGCCGGCAGCGGGCCTTCAGTGACGAGCGGTTTGATGACGTTGGCGTTGACGCGCCGCCCTGTAGTGGCGCGAATGACCTTGCGGCCGCCGAACATCGGCATGGTCTGAAGCTCGATTGCGAGCCGGTCGGGGTCGCTTTCGAGATCGGTATCGTCAAGGCGGAGGATTTCGCCGGCAGGATCTTCGAGTGCGGCCCAGGCATTCGCGGCCAACTTGGCGCGTTCGCTGACCATGCCTGCGTCTGTTCCATAGATGAGGATAGCCGTGACAGCGGGGTTGGGCTTCTTCAGAAACGCTGCGGCCTGATGGCTCTTGATTGCGACCATGTGGAGACCGGTTGGTGAAACGGTGCTTCAGGGCGAATTGTACCCGATGCGTTCAGTACTGATCGGCATCAGAAGCACCGGCGCCGTGGGCCAAGCCGCAACTGATCAGGCGGTACCGGCGAGGTAGGCCTCAAGGCGCGTCTTCAATTCGGTGCCGACGGTCGTGGCGGCGCGATCTTCGGCGTCACGACGGGCGCGAACGTTGGCGAAGATGGACTCGAAGCGCTCGAACCCAGCGCGACCGTAGCTCTTTCCTTCGAGCACGACCTTCTTGTCGGCCAAGCTGACGAGCTTGAAAGATGCGTCGATATTATAAACTTGGCTCTTGGACTCGCCCGTCTTTTGGATGAGCGTCGAAGAAACGGTTTCGCGGATCGCGATCTCAAGGCGGTACAACCTGCGGGCTTGCTCGCCGCCGCCGGTCGACTGGTAGATCAATTCGTTGCGGATCTGCTGTCCGACACGGCCAGGAATCGGCGCGATGTCGACCGAGGCCATCTTTTCAGAGACGCTCGCCCCATAGCCGTTTGCTGCGTGCAACGGGCGGAAGCCCGTGCCGCCGCATGCTGCCAGCAGCGGAAGTGTCGCGCAAATTGCTATGATGGCGGTGAAACAGGGGCGTGCGCGGCTTGCAAATGATGTCGCAGGCGCACCTCTACTGTTTCGACCGTATGTGCGGTCGATCGGTGATCTCTGCAACGTCAAACGCGCCTTAGGCCACGACATTGATGATCCTCTGAGGCACCACGATCACCTTTTTAACCGGGCGACCTTCGAGAGATTTAACTACGCTTTCGAGGGCCAACGCGGCTTCCTCTATCTCGGCTTTGCTGGCGTCGCGGGCGATTGTCAGCTCATCGCGGCGCTTGCCATTCACCTGTACGGCAATGGTGATTTGGTCGTCAACGAGCAAGGCCGGATCGGGCTCCGGCCAAGGGTGATTGGCGATGATGGTGTTGTAACCAAGCCGCGCCCAGCACTCCTCAGCAAGGTGAGGCATCATTGGGGCAATTATCCGGACGAGAGTTTCGCCGGCCTCGCGGAGCGCCCAATTCAGGCCCTCATCTGACGTGTTCGCCTTTCGTTTCTGCAGGGCAGATGCCAACTGGTTGGTGAAATCGTACAGGGCTGCCACAGCGACATTGAAGCGCAAACCTTCGATATGGCGTCCGACGCCGTGCAGCGTTTTGTGAGCCGAGCGGCGCAGGGCAAGCGCATCTGCGGTGAATTCTGCCGGTGTCGGAGTGCCCTGCGGGGCGGCATTCTCGGCGATTTCGTCGATCAGCCGCCAGACGCGCTGTACGTAGCGACGCGCGCCTTCGACGCCGGTCTCCGTATAGATCACGTCGCGTTCGGGTGGGCTGTCGGAAAGAACGAACCAGCGGGCAGTGTCGGCGCCAAACTGTGAGATGAAGTCATCGAGATCGACGACATTCTTTTTCGACTTCGACATCTTCTCGATGGGGCCGATGCTAACCGGTTCGCCGGTCTGGGTGTTCCTTGCGATGCGTTTGCCGTCTGCGTCCTCCAACAGGACATCGCTGGGGGCCAGCCATTTGCCGTCGTTGGATTTATAGGTCTCGTGCGTGACCATGCCTTGCGTGAACAGGGCGGCGAAGGGCTCGCGCAGGTTCTTGGAGCCATGACCGGCATCGGATATCGCGCGGTAGAAGAAGCGCGAATAGAGCAAGTGAAGGATCGCGTGCTCGATGCCGCCGATGTACTGGTCAACGGGAAGCCAATAGTTGGCCGCAACTTGATCGACGGGCGTTTCAGAGTGCGGGTTGGTAAAGCGGACGAAGTACCAGGAGCTGTCGACGAAGGTGTCCATGGTGTCGGTTTCGCGCCGCGCGGGCTTGGCGCATTTCGGGCAATCGACGTTCTTCCAGGTCGGATGGCGGTCGAGCGGGTTGCCGGGCGCATCGAAGGTTGCATCCGACGGCAGTTCGACCGGCAGATCCTTGGCAGGGACGGGAACCGCGCCGCAGTCCTGGCAGTGAATGATGGGGATCGGACAACCCCAGTAGCGTTGGCGCGAAATGCCCCAATCGCGCAGGCGGTAGTTGACCTTGCGCTCACCGGCGGGGTTGCCGCCGCGTTTTTCTCCCTCAAGGCGGTCGGCAACGGCATTGAAGGCCGCTTTCGTATCCATGCCGTCGAGAAAGCGCGAATTGATCATGGTGCCGTCGACTTCGACGGCTTCGTCGCCGATCTCGAACGTTGCGGCGTCTGCACCGTTCGGAAGCACGACGGGAGTTACCGGCAAGCCGTATTTGCGGGCGAAATCGAGGTCGCGCTGGTCGCCGGCGGGGCAGGCGAAAATTGCGCCCGTGCCGTAGTCCATCAGCACAAAGTTTGCGACCCAGATGGGCAGCGTCCAATCCGGATCGAGCGGGTGTAGCGCGCGCAGGCCTGTGTCGAAGCCTTTTTTCTCCGCGGTTTCGAGGTCGGCAGCCGATGTGCCCAGGCTACGGCATTCATCGCAGAAGGCGGCGAGATCGGGATTATTCTCCGCAGCGGCTTTGGCGAGCGGATGGTCGGCTGCAACGGCCAGGAATGATGCGCCGAATAGCGTGTCGGGCCTTGTCGTGAAGACTTCCAGCTCGTCATGGCCGGGGCTTTTGGAGTTTTCGTCCAGGGCCCAGCGGATCAACATGCCTTCCGAGCGGCCAATCCAGTTGGCCTGCATCAGGCGGACTTTTTCAGGCCACTGGTCGAGGCCGTCGAGGGCCGATAGCAGCTCGTCGGAATACTTGGTGATGTTGAAGAACCACTGGGTCAGCTCGCGCTGTTCGACAAGCGCGCCGGAGCGCCAGCCGCGGCCGTCGATGACCTGCTCGTTGGCGAGCACGGTGTTGTCGACGGGGTCCCAGTTGACCTTCGAGGATTTGCGGTAGGCCAGGCCCTTGTCCAGCAGATCGAGGAACAGCTTCTGCTGGTGCCTGTAATAGCCAACATCGCAGGTGGCGAATTCACGCGACCAGTCGATGGAAAAGCCCATGGATTTAAGCTGTTCGCGCATGGCGGCGATATT
>CAYGRH010000310.1:0-4255 GCA_964352165.1 uncultured Hyphomicrobiaceae bacterium
GCCACTGTGTCGTTGAGGTCATTCCGGTCCGGAGGCATCCAGACTATGGTCCTGACTGGAATGGTGGGGGGACTTGGGTTCTTCTTACTCGCGGAGGTATCACGACAGATCGGTGCAGCCGGACTGGTCCCGCCTTGGGCAGCGGTCTGGCTTCCTGTGATGCTTGTGATGATGATTTCTCTGACGGTGCTGCTGCACCAGGAGGACGGCTGAGTGATGCGTTCGGCGCGAAAACCGCAAAGACTATGCGGATGGGGGCGCGCCCAAAGCACCGGCTCTAAAAGGGCGGGGCTTTGGCGATTGCCTGACTGTGCCGGTTTTCCGCGCTTGGCCGTGTGCGTCACGGCTTCGCTCGTCGCGATGACGGCTGTCCTGTCCTCGCCCGTATTGGCTCAGGATCCAAGCGTCGCGAGGGACCGAGGCTCGGCTCCCTCTTTCCCCAAGCCCAGCGGCGGCCTGCTGCCCAAGACCAACATCGACCGTTCCCAGCCCCTGTACCTCCAGGGCGATGAGCTGATCTATGATAACTCCGGTGATCAGGTCACAGCCCGCGGCAACGTCGAGATCTACTACGACAACAACATCCTGACCGCCGACGAGGTCGTCTACAATCAGGGCGCCAACACGCTGACCGCCGTCGGCAACGTCGTGTTGAAGGAGCCCAACGGCAACATCATCCGCGCCGACCGCTACACGCTGACAGACGACTTTCGCGACGGCTTCGTCCAGTCGCTCAGCGTCGTGGCCAAGGACGACACCCGCATTTCCGCTCAGCGCGCCGAACGCCGCGACGGCAATGTGACGGAATTCACCGGCGCCAAATTCACGCCGTGTAAGACCGATGGCACGCAGCCGCCATTGTGGTGCATCAGCTCGCAGCGAATTATCCACGACCAGGAAGCCGCCACCATCACCTACCAGGACGCGGCTTTTGAAGTTCTGGGCGTTCCGATCATTTACCTGCCCTTCTTCCAGCACGCCGATCCGTCGGTAAAGCGCAAGTCCGGCTTCCTCATTCCTCAGTTCGGCTCATCCGGCGATCTCGGGTTCTCGGTCGAGACCCCTTACTACTTCGCGCTCGATCCCAGCTACGATTTCACCTTCCGACCCAAGTACACCACCAAGCAGGGCGTCCTGTGGCAGGGCGACTGGCGTCAGCGGCTGGCCAACGGCCAGTACACCGTCAAGCTTGCCGGTATCGACCAGGATGGCGACGAACTGCCCGGCGGTGTCACGACTGAGCGCCGCGAAAGCCTGGACGGATGGCGCGGCAGCCTCGAAACGAAGGGCTTATTCTCGCTGTCGAGCTGGTGGCAGGCCGGCTGGGACGTGACGCTGGAAAGCGATGATACGTTCCGCCGCTTCTACAAGCTCGATTCGATCCTGCTGACCGACCGCGTCAATCAGGTTTTCGTGGCCGGCCAGTCCGACCGGAATTACTTCGGCGCGCAGCTTTACCACTTCGGCGGCCTGCTGTTGGATGACTCGTCCCAGTCAGAAAGCCTTGTCCACCCGATCATCGACTACAACTACGTGTTCGATAACCCGGTGCTGGGCGGCGAGGTCAAATGGGACACCAACGTCCTCAGCTTCTCACGCGATGATTTCGACGGCCCCGACTCCAGCCGCCAGGATCTCAACCGCGTCGTCACCGAAGTCAGCTGGCGGCGCAAACTGATCGACCAGATCGGCATCACGTATGAGCCGTTTGCGAACCTGCGCGGCGATATCTACCAGCTCAACAACTACGTCGACCCCATCACGGGCGAGCAGATAGACGAGGAATCCTTTGCACGCGGCGTTGCTGCGGCCGGTGCCACGGTAACCTACCCGTGGATCGCCAGCGACGCCACGGCCTCCCACACCATCGAACCAATTGGCCAGGTTATTGCGCGCTCAGCCAGTACCCAGCAACGCCGTCTACCCAACGAAGATGCCAAAAGCCTTGTGTTCGACGACACGAACCTGTTCGAACTCGATAAATTCTCGGGCTACGACCGTGTTGAAACGGGCACCCGCGCCAACGTCGGCGTGCAGTACGCGTTCCAGATGCATACCGGCGGCTACGCTCGCCTGCTGGCAGGCCAGAGCTTCCAGTTGTCTGGCGATAACGCCTTTGCCCGCACCGGCCAGATCGATCCGGACCTGTCAGGCTCCGAGTTCGTCAACAACCCCTCATCGGGCCTTGAAACTCGCCAATCCGATTATGTCCTTGGTGCATACATCGCACCGACGGATGCGTTCCGCGTGATCGCCCAGAGCCGCTATGACGAACACGACCTCGAGCTGCGCCGCATGGACCTTCGCACCAACATTTCCTACGGACCGGCATTCGCCAGCGCGAACTACGCCTATGTCGCCGCGGATCCGACCACCGGTCGCGACAACTCGCAGTCTGACATCACCGGCAAAGTCGGCCTCAACCTGACCGACCGCTGGAGCATCCTGGGCCAGATCCGCTATGACATCGATGAAGAATTCCTCCTCAGCGACGCAATCCAGCTCAAGTATGCCGATGAATGTTTCGTCCTAACGGCGAGCTATACCGAAACGTTCCTGCGCGACGTCGAACGCGACATCGAACCCGACCGCACCATTATGTTGCGCTTCGAACTCAAGCATCTGGGCGATTTCAGCTATAAAACCGATGCGCTGGACTACGTCTTCGGCGATCAGCAGCCGCCGACCTGATCCCGCCCCCCTGCAAAGCGCTGCCCCGATTTGCCGGGGTCGGGTCGAATTCCGGGCAATGTCCAGCCGTGCGGGCGGCTGCCATAAGTTTGTACCGATCCCCAACTAACAGATATCCGTTTGCATCATCTGCGCGGGAACGCGATAGTTTGTTGCAATAGAATCGCGCTTCATTCGCGCAACGGATTGAAAGCGGACGCAAACCCGCAATTCGTCAGGCTGGGCCCGGTCTCTCCGGCCATGTCGGGTTCGGCATCTGCCGCGGTTTGCCAAAAGGCAGGATCGGCAACACCGGGACGCAGGCGGAGACGTGCGATGACAGACGCAATTGGCCCGCACGCTAGTGGCTTGATGCGCGATGAACCGCATCGGCAAACGCACTGTCCGCTAAGACGGGCCTTAAACATGTCGCTTCTGAAAGGGAAAACCGTGCAGCAGTTCCAACGCGCTTCAACCCAACGCACGCTGGCACTCTTGTGTGTGACAGGAGGAACCGCAGCGCTTCTGGCGGCCGAACCGGCACTCTCAGCCCCGGCCATGCTCGCAGGCAGCACCGACACATATCTTTCCTCCCCCTCCCTGCTCCACAAGACGGCAACGTCAAAGAAATCGTTCGCCATCGTCGCCAAAGTCGGCGACCTCGTCATCACGAACCACCAGGTTGATGCCCGCTCCACGCTGTTGCTGCAGGGATCGCCTGCTGTCGGCAAATATTTCAAAGACAACATTCAAAATCGCTGGAAGTCCCTGGCAGGCAGCGAGACGTTCCGCCAGAAGCTGTCCGAGTACGTCAAATCAAAGCGCCCCACGACCCGTGAAGAAGCCAATAAATACGCCAAGGAATACGCCATCAGCCGCCAGCAATCTCTCGCCAAGATTGTCCGCGGTGAAGCGGTTGCCAACGCACGCAAGGGTGTCAAAGACAATGCGCTGAAGGATTTGATCGACGAACGATTGAAGCTGTATGAAGCCCAGCGCATGAATGTCGCTATTTCGGAAGATCGCGTGAAGGAAATCTTTGCCGACATCGCCAAGAAGAACAACAAGTCGGTACCTGAATTCGAAACCCACCTGAGAAAGACCGGCGTGAGCCCGAACACGTTGCGCGATAAAATCCGCGCAGACCAATCCTGGGCAGCCGTCATTCGCAAGCAATTCGGCTTCCAGTTGCACATGATGCAATCGAACCTCGATCGCTATATGGGCCAATCCGAAGGCGACGGCGGCGGCGATGCCATGCTCGACGTCAAGAAAATGATCCTTACCTCTTCTGGCGGCGCTTCGGATCTCGCCATCAACATCAAGCAGGCTGAAGCCCTGCGCGGCAGCATCGATGGCTGCGACAGCCTTGCGATGACTGCAAGCCAGGTTGCGGGCAGCCGCATCGAGGACTTAGGCAAGAAGCGCGCGAGCGAGATTGCCGAGCCCATGCGCACGCTGTTGCAGAACGCCAAGGACGGCGAACTCCTCCCGCCGCAGATCGGCTCAGGCGGGAGCGTCGAGTTGTGGGTGCTTTGTGGCCGTAGTTCCGCCCCTGGCCAGACCGCGCAGGCAGGAGCCGGAC
>CAYGRH010000311.1:0-1404 GCA_964352165.1 uncultured Hyphomicrobiaceae bacterium
GCGTAACGCCGGTCGGAACTCCGCTGATGGCGACGCGTGTGATGGATTCCGAGCCGTCGGCGTCGATCACCGGGCCGATGTTGATGTTGGCGCCAAAGTTCACGGCGGTGTCTTCATCCGTCGCGCTCGCGCCGGAAATCGTGGGAAGATCGTCGACAGGCGCAATGACGACCTGAATCGGCGCGGTGTTGGTTGCCTGGTCGAGGTTTGCCTGTTCGGTTGCGATCGCGGTGATCGTCATGTCGAACGTGCCGTGGTCGTTCGGCGGCGGGTTGTAGAAGACGCCGGCGATGTCGGCAGGCGGGATCGAATAGGTTTTCGTTCCGTCGATCTCAAGGACGAATGGGAACTCGGTGCCGCCTGCGTTCTCGAGCTTGGCATCGGGGTCCACGTTGCGGATCTCGAAGGTGAGGACTTCGGAGCCGTCGGTATCGACCAGGGAGCCATCGAGGCCGATGAGCGCCACGCGCTGGTCTTCGTCGGTGACGTAGTTACCGCCTGTGACGGGCGGCAGGTCGGCAACCGGGATGACGTCGATGACGTAGGGGTGGACGACGGTTGCTGTGTCGTTGAAGCCGGGCACGCGAGGGTCGGCGTTCGATTCAATCGTCTTGACCGTTACGTCGAGCGTTACCTGACCTGAAAAATGCAGCGGCGGATCAAATGTCAGCAGTAGTAGTGCTGCCTGGATGTCGGCTGTGTCGCCGGTCAAGCTCATGCTACCGCCGGGAAGCGGGGTGATGGTCGCTGCAATAGGGCCTGAAAATCCCAGCGTTGCGCCTGGGGGAACGTTCGTGATCTCAACGAAGCAGATCGTCTCTGACCCGTCGGTGTCGCCCAACGTCACGCTGACGGGCGTTGCAATCAGCGTGTCTTCGGGCGTCACGGCCGCGCCTGAGATCAGTGCCGGATCGGCGACGGCTTCGACGGTGACGTCGGCCGTGCCCTTGATCTTTTCGCCGGTGCGGGGATCGGTGAAGCTGTAGTCGAATTCCGCCTTACCGGAAAAACCGGGCAATGGCGTGTACTTGAACGTGCCGTCAGGCTTGACGACAATGGTTCCGAAAGCCGGGTCCATCGAGACGCGGATGTCGCGCGCGGGAAGCAGGGCGTCTTTGGCGGAGAAGAGTTCGCCGCAGAAGAGGTTGTCTTCGAGCAAGCGGAATGCGAGTGGCCCTTCGATCAGGTCGGCGTAGACTGGGCTCGATCGGCCCAGATCGGGCAGAATGCCGTCGACGCTCAGGTGATCGGTCGAAGCGCGGTAGTATTCGAAGTCGCCCAGCAGCCAGAGGTGATCGACGCCAGCGCCGACGCCGGTTGTTTCACCGACAAAGCGGGTATTGTCGGTCGATGAGATTTTCTCGCCGTTGCGCAGGCCGGGTTCTTCATCGCCAAGTCCTGTGA
>CAYGRH010000311.1:1414-4241 GCA_964352165.1 uncultured Hyphomicrobiaceae bacterium
GTCCTGTGAGGTGCCCAAGCGCCTGGCCGGTTCCAACATTCGGATTCTCGCCCGCCGACCCAACTTCGCCGCGCTTGATGTCGTCGCGGCCGAATTGTGCCGTTTCTTCGGCAAGCGGACCAAGTTCGTTGCTGCCATTACCGGCAGCCGACCCAACGGTGCCGTTGATTATGCCTGTTGCATCGCCTGAAACGGCCCGGCCGTGCGTACTTCCATCCGTCAAATCCTGGGATTTGTCAGACTGAGCGTCGGCGTCCTTGGTCAGCTTTTCGACCAATTCGCCAAAAGCGTTGGCGCTGAATTCTGGATTGCGTGATTGTTCGATCACCGAAACGAGTGTGTCACGATCATCATTCAGCTTTTGCAGCAGAATCCATGGCTTCGCGCGGAATGCAGCAATTAGCGGATCAGCACCATCAATGAATATTTCACGGTCGTCTTTCGTCAGCAGCATCAATTTGCCGCCGCCGCTTAGAACAACGCGGGTGGATGGGTCGCGCGCGGCCTGCTCTAGCTGAGCAAACGCCATGGACGCTGCTGTGTCCTGCCCTTGGCTCGAAGCCTCAGATGCCGCTGTCGCATTGGCCTGGGCCAAACGTACGTTGTTATCCCCAGCCGAGGATGAATCGATCTTCTCACTCATATTACTGTACCTGACCAACGCTACGGGCGTCGAAACAACGACGCGGCTTTAAGCGAACCCAACTTTGGTTCGTCTACTGATGGACCGGATTGTGAACAGAAAAGGTAAGTGAATGCTTATCGAAAAGCTGACAATTCTATAACGAAGACAGTTTCCGCCTCAGATTGAAACTTTACAACGAACACATTCTTTTATTTCCGCCCAAAATGTCTCATTTTTTGCCAACGTCAGATGCAATGATAAATCGGGGATTAATTTTTTTGTCCGCGTTTGATCCTCCCCATTAATGACTAGGTGGGGAAGCCAACTTTTGTCGGTTGAGGGGGGACACCGTTTTCTAACCGACGCTTTTGAACCAACCATCGCTGAAAAAGCTAACCGCTAGTGTTGCGCATTTGACGTTTGCTTTCGCAACTCGGCTGCAACCTGGGGGCAAACGCCGAAAACGCAACACTAGCGGGGCAGGTGGAATTGGCTTTCTGCACGATGTTGTGATGTTTGGTGTGCGCAAAGGTCCTGTTAGATGCCTGAACCGGGCCAATGCGCCCGGGCCTGCAGCCAATGGCCTGATGTTGTGGCTGCTGCATATTTCAGGCTGGGCCAACGGCAGGCCCGCGCGATGACGATGCGACGGTTCGCGCATGCTACCGGTTGACCAACGTCAAAGTTCGGCGCTCAATAAATCTCTAAAGATCGACTTGATGAACGGCCCACGGTGCATTTGAAAGACCCGGCTCGCTGATGCTGCCTTAATTCGACTGAAGCCTGAAGGCCTCGCTTTTTCGATTGTGCAATTTTCATCGGTTCGGACAGCGAAGCGGTCGCTGATAATGCCTAATTGCCGGATGACCGTGAGGGGACGAGCCAGATGATGCAATATAAGTCGCTCGGAATAGCCGTACTTCTGATCGCGGGCGGAATTGCCTACTATCTTTTCGATGCCAGCAATGGCGATGATATTCCCGCTTGGCTTGCGCATGGAAACGGCCGCATTGAGGCTGTTCAAGTCGACATTGCTACGAAAATTCCAGGCCGAATCCTTGAAGTTCTAGTTGCGGAGGGGGACCTTTTGACCCCCGGCGAGGTGGTCGCACGGATCGACTCCGCTCAATTGCGAGCACAGCTACTGAGAGCCAAGGCCGAAGTCGCGACAGCGGAAAGCCAGGGTGCCGCGGCGAAGGCAGCCATTGCGCAGGCAAACGCACAACTCGTGCTATCCGAGCAGGAGCTCAACCGGTCAAAGGCGCTCGTTGACCGAGGACACACCTCGGTCGAGACTTATGATACCCGCGTCAGCAATCGAGACGTTGCAAAGGCCAATCTCGCCGCTGCAGAGGCCAATTTGGTCGCGCGTCAGCGCGGTGCAGAGGCCGCAATGGCTGTCGTAACGGAAATCCAGACCCAGATTGACGATTGCACGCTGGTTACGCCAACGACCGGGCGGGTCTTATATCGGCTTGCCGAGACTGGAGAGGTGCTCGGCAGCGGCGGCAAGGTCGCTACGCTGCTCGACCTTTCCAATGTCTACATGGAGATATTTCTGCCGGCCGATCAGGCAGCTCGCGTTGCCATCGGGGCAGAGGCCCGGATCAAACTTGATATTCTGGACGTGGCGATACCAGCAAAGGTCAGTTTCGTATCACCGCAGTCGCAGTTCACACCGAAGCAGGTCGAGACAGAAGCCGAGCGCGCGAAGCTCATGTTCCGCATCAAGGTGCGTGTGCCGCAGGATCTCGTGCTGGCGCACATTGAAAAAGTCAAAACCGGTGTTCGCGGACAAGCCTATGTCCGGTTGAGTGGAGATGAGCAGGGAGATTGGCCAGCGTTCCTGCAAAAACTGCCCGCACCAACAGCTCCCGCTACCAACGTCGGGACGTCCGGCTGAACCGAGGGCTTGGTTATGGCAGACGTCAGCAAAGACATCATTCTTGCTACCGATATTTCACACAAGTATCGCGGCATAACGGCTTTGGATGCCGTTTCCTTGCGTGTGCCCACCGGGCTCATGGTCGGCGTTCTTGGTGCTGACGGTGTCGGCAAGTCGACGCTATTGGGCTTGATTGCCGGGGCGAGGAAACTGCAGACGGGGCATCTAGAAGTCCTGTCAGGCGATATGACTTCGGCCGCTCACCGCAGGCGGGTGGGCCCGCGCATCGCCTTCATGCCGCAGGGGCTGGGCCGCAA
>CAYGRH010000312.1:0-4214 GCA_964352165.1 uncultured Hyphomicrobiaceae bacterium
CCCTGGCGTGCTGGAACCGCTGTCAGACGGCTGGCATGACACGGGCGATATCGTAACGATCGACGAGGATGGCTTCATCACGATCCGCGGACGGGCCAAACGGTTTGCCAAGATCGGCGGCGAGATGGTGTCGCTGTCGGCGGTGGAGGCAATGGCAGCCGACTGCTGGCCGGCGGTCATCAGCGTTGTCGTCGCCGTGCCGGATGCGCGAAAAGGCGAGCGGCTGATCCTAATGACGACGGATGCGAAATGCGTGAAGTCCGATTTGCAGGCCTACGCCCGGACGCATGGATTCTCGGAACTCGCGGTGCCGTCCGAGATCATGATCGTGCCGGGTATTCCGCTCCTCGGCTCCGGCAAGCCGGACTATGTGGCGGCATCGAAGCTGGTGCGCGAGAAACTCGGCCTCGATGGCGTGAAGGCGGCCTAAAGTGGCGAAGCCGGCGGGCGATTGATCGTCCGCCGGCTTTTGCGTTGGAGAATTCGCGATGACTTATCTGATCGTCAAGGCGCTCATCTCGGGCGCGATTATTGCGATCGTCTCCGAGGTCGCCAAGCGCAGCCCGGGTCTTGGCGCGTTGATCGCTTCGCTGCCGCTGGTCTCGATCCTCGCCATGATCTGGCTTTGGCGCGACACCTCGGACACCACGCGGATCGCATCGCATGCGGAAGCGACGTTCTGGCTCGTTATACCGACGCTGCCGATGTTTCTTGTGCTGCCCTATCTGCTGAGATCGGGGACGCAATTCTGGATGGCCCTTTCGTTGTCGTGCCTTCTGACGATCGGGCTTTACGTGCTGACGATGTGGCTGCTTCCGCGACTTGGCATTCAATTGTAAGCGACTGCGGATGGGGCATTGGCTCCCCCGGACTTGTTAACGCCGCTCCCCCTTCAGGAACTCGACAACAGGCTTCAGCGACCTTGCAGGTTCTTCCTCATGGGGGACGTGGCCGAGGTCGGGCAGGATCGACAGCTCGGCATCCGGCATGGCGCGCTGATAATCAGCAGCGTTCGTGGCCGGGATCATCTGGTCCTTCTCCCCCCACAGAAGAAGCACGGGCGCCTCGATCTTGCGCAGGACCGGCTCGGGCGGGACCAGCACGGTTTGGCGCATACGTTCCAGTAGCGCTGCGCGGCTGCCGGGGGCCAGCATAAGATCATGGTAGCGGTCGAGGATTTCGCCGGTCAGTTTTTTCGGTTCAGCGTATGCGAGTTCGAGGTTCTGGCGCAGCATGGACTTGGGCAGGACGTACTTCATCGCTGTCATGGTCACGGGCACATCGGCGGGCTTGCCGTACTCGAAGCCCGGACTTGCGTAACCGTCGGGTGCAACGAGAACCAACTTGTCGAGACGTTCGGGATGCACGGCTACAAACTTCCATGCAATGCGACCGCCGATGGAGTTGCCGATCAGGCTTGCCGTTTGAACCGCTAGCTTATCCATGAGCGCCAGGATTAGCGTGATGGACCGCTGGTCCGTGTAATCGCCGGTGGGATCGGGCGGCGATAAACCGGAACCGGGCAAATCGAAGCGAATGACACGGAAATCGCGTTGGAGCGCCGCTGCCCAACCGTCCCAGGTCTGCAGGTGTGCGCCCAAGCCGTGAATGAGGATAAGGGCAGGGGCTGCTTTGTCGCCGCTATCGCGGACGTGCAGCGTGGTCCCTGCCACCTCAATCATGTCAGCGGCGGTCGCGAGGTACTTGTCTTCGAGCTCCGCGCGCGGCTTGTCAGGCGTCCAGAGCCAGAACACGGCGATCGCTAAACCGGCGAGTACCAGTACGAGGGCTGCCCCGATCCACATTTTCACCCAAAGTTCCCTTGTTCGCCCGCGATGCAATATGGAGGGTCAGGCTAGCAGCTCGTTTCGCGATGCGCGACGACCGGCTCACGTTTCAACCCTGCGCCAACCGCGCCCTTAGCTTGGCGGCTGAGCGGCGTTCGCGAGTGTCGTCGCCGTTGAGAGGGGCGGGACCGAGATAGCGCACGCGCATCTGCGTGGTTCCCCTGTGAACGTAGCCCAGGAGTTTTGCTGCGCCGTAGGACATATCGACGATGCGGTTCTTCAGGAATGGGCCGCGGTCGTTTAAGCGCACGATCAGCTTGCGGCCATTCGCAAGGTTCGTGACCTCGAGGTAAGACGGTAACGGCAGTGTCGGGTGGGCTGCCGTCAGCGCGTTGACGTCGAAGATCTCATTATTGGCTGTTGGTTTTCCATGAACCTTGGTTCCGTACCAGGAGGCCGTGCCCGTTCGGTCGTAACTCGGATCCTCGGCCGGGTAATACCAGTGGCCCTCGATCTGGTAGGGCTTGCCAAGTTTCGGGTAGCCACCACCCTTCCTGTGCGTGCCGGCATTTGATTCAAAACCGGGCGGATACATCGGCCTTAATGTCGCGTGAGGCGACGTCAGGCCTGACGAATTTGTGGCGGGGGCGGACGAGCCGCAAGCAGACACCAACGCTGCTGAGGCAGCGATCAGCAGCGCGGTCAACGCGCGGACAGAACATAAACGCATAACTAAAAACACCACCCAAGTTGCCCTCGAAAAGGGCGTTTGGCTCCCGCTTCAAATACACGCCAGTTTTGGTTAACCGAGACTTAACTTAAGACGTCAGGTGATTTTCAGCCCCACGGATTCTTGCCGCGTTTTCGTCCGGGAAAACTGCGGGGCGTTTTTTGCTAGGCGTGACGGCGCTGCGAACTTGCATGAGCGGGGTCGCAATCGGCGGCATGTGTTTGTAGGGTGGGCGCGAACAATCAATCGCTACGGCGGCGCGATGGCGCGCGCAGACATAAGGAGCACTCGCATGGATCATTGGACCGTTTATCTCTCGGGTGAAATTCACACCGATTGGCGCGAGCAGATCGAGGCCGGCACGAAGGCAGCCGGGCTACCAGTGAGCTTCACGGCACCTGTGACCAATCACGAGTATTCCGATGACTGCGGCGTTGCGATCCTCGGCGCGGAACCCAACAAGTTCTGGCACGACCACAAGGGGGCGCAGATGAATGCGATCCGCACCCGCTCGCTGATCGAGTCGTCCGACATTGTCATTGTGCGCTTTGGTACGGAGTACAAACAATGGAATGCTGCGTTCGATGCCGGTTATGCAGCCGCGCTTACAAAGCCGCTTATCATCATGCATCCGCCGCAGCACGCGCATGCGCTGAAGGAAGTTGACGCAGCCGCGCTCGCAGTCGCCGAAACTCCTGAGCAGATCGTTGCAATTCTGCGCTATGTCATTGCCGGAGAGCTTGACGTTACCAAGGCGGCCGCGGCTGAGTAGGCCAGCCTAATCGCTGCGCGCAAAAGAAAAAAATGCGATCGGAGAAATTTTCTTTTCATCGATCGCGTCGCTGATGCGAATGGGCCGCGAGCCCTCAAGCCCATGAAAAGGCTGATGCAAACCACACCCACCCAGAGGACGCTTGCGGCACCACGCCAAACATCAGTAAACGTCTAATCTTCAAAAAACGCTGCAACCTATTGCGCTAAAGGCACAATCGCGCCATGAGTGTTGTGCAGCATTATGCTGTGCTGGGGATATTCAGTTTTTGTAGCGCGTAGCGAGTATGGACCATGATTGAAACAGCAATGTTGGCCGCTGGTCTCGTCGGAGCCGTGGGTGCAGGTACGCTGGCAGGTGTTGGTGCCGGCGCATTGGCATTGTTCTTCTTCTGACCGGGAATTATTTTACTGAGAACTTGGCCGGCCGGCCTTTGACTTAGTCGGCCGCCGGCCTGAAGCCCGTTGCCAAAACATAAAGCTCAGCGGAGTCCGCCCGGCTTGCCGGCGGCTTGACGTGGCGGACCGTCTTGAACCGCTGCCGTAATAGTTCGAGAAGGTCGCGCTCCGCGCCACCCTGAAAAACCTTACATAAAAATGCGCCGCCAGGACTGAGCACGTCGCACGCGAAATGTGCGGCAGCTTCGGCCAGGGAGATGATGCGCAAATGGTCGGTTCCCTTATGGCCGACAGTCGGGGCGGCCATATCGGACAACACGACATCCGCGCCGCCGTCACGAAGCGCTGCTTTCAAGCGTTCTTCGGCACCTTCCTCCATGAAATCCATTTCAAACAATTCCACACCCGGCAACGGCTCGACGCCGAGATAGTCGATGGCAACGACCTGACCTGATTGCCTTTCATGGCTGGCCGAGGATTTGTTGTCCGTGCCGGTGTTCCCGGAATCGTCGTGACCGGACTCGGCG
>CAYGRH010000313.1:0-4199 GCA_964352165.1 uncultured Hyphomicrobiaceae bacterium
GCCTCCATGCCATCTTCGGAAATCTACACGGGCATGCAGACGGGCGTTCTGGACGCCGCCAACACGTCTTCGGGTTCGTTCGTTTCCTATCGCCTGTATGAGCAGGTGAAGTGCCTCACCGCACCGGGCAGCGCCGCTTTGTGGATGATGTATGAGCCGATCCTGATGTCGAAGAAGTCCTGGGATGCTCTCAACAAAGAGCAGCAGGACGCTTTGCTGGCGGCTGGCAAGGTTGCCGAAGAGTACTTCGTCGGTGAAGCCAAAAAGCTCGACGATACGCTGGTCGAAACCTTCAAGAAGGCCGGCGTCGAAGTCGTCGAGATGACGACTGAGAACTACAACGCCTGGCTCGATATCGCGAAAGAGACCTCATACAAGGTGTTTTCCGAAAAGGTCGAGGGTGGCGCTGAGCTGATCGAAAAGGCTCTTGCGGTCAAGTAAGAGGCTGTGGCCGCCGACCTTAAACGGCGGTTTGAAAATGGGACCGTCCGGTTGGCAGATCTTCTGCCGCCGGGCGGTCTGATCGGTAGTCAGCCCGTTTTTCGATTTGCGGACACCACCAGCAGCGCACTGCGGGCGACTGCGCGTGGCATACCGTTTGGCCCTTGGCCCTTGGCCTTTTGCATTCTCATCAGTCAGATGACATCCATTGCCGCATGACAGGTTAGCGTTGAGGGCCCTCTGGTCCAGGACGTCTTTTGCGCGCTTCCTCGATGTACTGGCGGTCCTGCCGGGATTCCTGCGATGAAAAATTTTGTACGTGCCGTTAACGCATTGTCGTGGCTCGGGGGGCTGGCGGCGATGTTGCTGATGGCGGCTGCCGTCCTCGTCGTGTGCCAGATGATCGTCTGGCGATACTTCTTGAACGAGTCGACAGTCTGGCAGACCGAATTCGTGATCTTCGCGATCGTCGCCGCGACATTCCTGGGGGCGGGGCAGGTGCTCATCCAGAAGGGTCATGTGGGGATCGATCTGCTGCCCCTCGCTCTCAAAGGCAAAGCGCGGATCGGGCTCGAACTGCTGGCAAATCTCTTGTCGCTGTTGTTTCTCGCGCTGCTCGCCTACTCGTCGTGGAACCACTTCCATGAGGCTTGGTCCAACGGGTGGACGACGGACACGGTTTGGGCGCTGCCCTTGTGGATACCTCTGTTGCCAATGCCGATCGGGATCGGGATTTTGTGTCTCCAGTATATTGCCGATAGCTGGCAGCTTTTGAGCGGTCAGCCGCCGGGTACGGGCGTTGGTGCGCATGGTCACGTCACTCAGCAAGAGGGGCTGTAAGATCATGGGACCTTTGGAATCCGGCCTCCTCGTACTGCTGGCACTTTTATTTCTTCTCGCGACGGGCATGCCCATTGCCTTCGCTCTCGGCCTCGTTTCGATCTGCGCATTGTTGCTGACGGAAGGTGCCGGTGCGATGGGCGTTCTTGGTGAAACCTTCTTCGCAGGGTTGGCGGAATTCGGGCTTGTTGCCATCCCGATGTTTATTTTGATGGGTGCGGCGGTCGCCTCGAGCCCTGCAGGTAAAGATCTTTACGAGGCACTCGACCGATGGCTCAACCGTGTGCCAGGCGGGCTCATATTATCGAATATCGGGGCTTGCTCGATCTTCGCAGCGTTATCGGGTTCCAGTCCGGCGACGTGTGCGGCCATCGGCAAGATGGGCATCCCGGAGATGCGCAAGCGCGGCTATCCCGATGAGATCGCCGCAGGTTCAATTGCGGCGGGCGGCACGCTTGGCATTCTGATCCCGCCGTCGGTCACCATGATCGTTTACGGGATCGCGACTGAGACTTCTATCGGCCGCTTGTTTCTCGCCGGCATACTGCCCGGCCTGATGTTGACGGGCCTGTTCATGGCCTGGGCGATTTTCGCCTGCTGGCGTGCGGGTTATTCGTTCGAGGCTGCTGCTCAGCGGTTCACTCTGCGCGAGAAGCTTTCAGCCTTGCCGCGCGTGCTGCCGTTCCTGACCATCATTGTTGCCATACTTTATGTGCTTTACGGAGGCGTGGCGACCCCATCGGAAGCGGCCGGTGCTGGCGCGTTGTTCTGCATCATTTTCGTGATCATCATCTACCAGTTAATCCCGAAGGGGCGTGTGGACTTCAACGGTATCCATCACGTCTTCAGCTCGTCGATGCGTGAATCGGTGATGATCATGTTGATCATCGGCGCGTCGGAATTGTTCTCCTACACGCTGTCGTCGCTGTTCATCACACAGTCGGTTGCGGGCTGGATCGCGGACCTCGAAGTCAATCGCTGGGTGTTGATGGGCATCATCAACGTGTTCCTGCTTGTGGCCGGTTTCTTCCTGCCGCCTGTGGCGGTGATCCTGATGACGGCGCCCGTATTGTTGCCGATCATCCTGCAGGCCGGGTTTGATCCCTATTGGTTTGCCGTCGTGCTGACCATCAATATGGAAATTGGCTTGATCACGCCTCCGGTGGGCCTGAATCTCTATGTGATAAACGGGATAGCCCCCGACATTTCACTGCGCTCGATCCTTGTTGGCTCGCTGCCGTTTGTGGGATGTATGGTGGTTGGCATAATTCTGTTGTGCATCTTTCCGGGAATTGCGACCTGGCTGCCGGATCTGATCATGGGACCTGCGATCTGATGGGGAATCTCTACACGCGATTGATGGCGCACGGCGAGAAGGCGGAGCGGGTTTTTGCCCGCCTTGAAGATGGTCGCTGGTATTCGTACGCGCACGTCGATGACGTGACGGCGCGCTTCGCGAACGCTCTTGTGGCGATGGGGGTCAAGCCCGGCGACCGGGTGGCGGTGCAAGTCGATAAGAGCATCGAAGCCGTCATGCTCTATTACGCAACCGTGCGCGCCGGTGCGGTGTTCCTGCCGCTCAACACGGCCTACACGCCAGCCGAGGTCGAGTATTTTGCGCTCGATGCCAAGCCGAAGCTGATCGTCTGCGCGCCGTCGAAACAAGACGCCATCGCACCGATCGCCGGAAAGGCCGGTGCACGGCTTGAAACTCTGGGCGTGTGGTCGTCGCCGGACGTTCCCGCCGGTAGTTTCTTCGATCACGTTCCTGGCGACGGCACGCCTTTCCAGACCGTCGAACGCAAAGGCGATGATCTGGCTGCGATCCTTTACACGTCCGGCACGACGGGGCGCTCCAAAGGCGCGATGATCACCCACGACAATCTGTTTTCCAATGCGCAAACGCTTGTTGGCCATTGGCGCATCACGCAGGACGATGTGCTGCTACATGCCCTGCCGATCTTCCACGTGCACGGTCTGTTTGTTGCGATCAACACGATCCTTTATTCGGGTGCTTCTCTGGTTTTCCTGGCGAAGTTCGATGCCGAGAAGATGGTGTCGCTGATGTCTGAAGCGAGCGTGATGATGGGCGTGCCGACGTTTTATACCCGCCTACTCGATTGCGATGCGTTTACTGCCGAAGCTGCCAAGGGCATGCGCTTGTTTGTTTCGGGTTCTGCGCCGCTGCTGGCCGAAACCCACACCGCTTTTTCCGAGCGAACCGGCAAGGCGATCCTCGAGCGCTACGGCATGACCGAAACCGGCATGAACACGTCCAACCCTTACGACGGCGAGCGCCGGCCTGGCACCGTGGGTTTTCCGCTGCCGGGTGTTGAGCTTCGCATCGTCAATCCGGATACGCGCGAGCCGGTTGCTAATGGCGATGTCGGATTGATCGAGGTGCGCGGGCCCAACGTGTTCAAGGGCTATTGGGAAATGCCGGAAAAGACGGCCGCGGAATTCCGTGACGATGGGTTTTTCATCACCGGCGATCTGGGGCTCATCGATGACGACGACTACGTGTCGATCGTCGGGCGCGGCAAGGACCTCATCATTACCGGCGGCTTCAACGTCTATCCGAAGGAAATCGAGACTGAGATCAATCAGATCCCGGGCGTTGTGGAATCTGCCGTCATCGGCGTTCCGCATCCCGACTTCGGTGAGGGGGTCGCGGCCGTCGTTGTGACGGAGACCAATGCGTCGTTGGATGAGGCAGCCATCACGTCGCCTCTCGCTGCACGGCTTGCGCGGTTCAAGCAGCCTAAGAGGGTGTTCTTTGTCGATGCTCTGCCGCGGAACACGATGGGCAAAGTGCAAAAGAACATCCTACGCGACCAGTACGCCAAGTTGTTCGAGTAGGGGGGGCTTTGTTTTTTGGTCCACACTCGGCAGGCCGGTGTGGAGGGGCTTTGTTTTTT
>CAYGRH010000314.1:0-4179 GCA_964352165.1 uncultured Hyphomicrobiaceae bacterium
CGGCGCAGGGGCGGATCCGACTGCCGCTGCCGGGGCTGGAGATATCGTCGATATCGCGCGCGGGCTCGTCAAACCGCCGTTCATCGTGCCGACCAGCCAGCTCAAGCCGCACCGCAAGGCGCAGCTTGGTGAACACCAGGGTGCCTATTACGTCCGACTTTGCGTTTACGATAAGCCCGGCGCGATGGCGGTGATCGCCAAGCGCATGGGGGATCGTGATGTCTCTCTGGAAAGTGTGATGCAGAGGCGCGACCGCACGGGTGCGGGCGAACGACCAGCTCCCGGTGCGCCAGCCTCCGTAACCATTATCACGCATGAAACCACCGAAGAGGCGATCCGTGCGGCATTAGTTGCCATCGAGGGTGACGGCAAGGTGTCGGAAAAGCCCCAGATGATCCGCATCGAGAAGCTGTAGACGCTGCGTTTGCTCCATGGTTTGCGCGAGCGGACCGAATCGGTACGGGAATTCATCGTTGCACGGTATCGGCTCGTCCTGGTGACTGAGCTTAAGCTGCCATCGGGGTGGCTTGTCTGCCGTGTCGTCGAAAGCGCACGGAAAGGTAAAAGCAATGGCAGAAGTTAAATCGTCGGGTTCGCAGGGGCTGGCGCGCGGATTGGTGCTCGACATCGCGCACGTCACTGAACAGGCGGGACTGGCTGCAGCCAAACTGACCGGGCGCGGTGACAAGATGGCGGCCGATCAGGCGGCGGTCGATGCCATGCGGCGCGAACTTGCCAACGTCGATATCGCGGGCACTGTCGTGATCGGCGAAGGTGAGATGGACGAAGCGCCGATGCTTTACATCGGTGAAGAAGTTGGGACCGGGAACGGACCGGCAGTCGATATCGCTGTCGATCCGTTGGAAGGCACAACCATCTGCGCCAAAGCGATGCCGAATGCGCTGGCCGTGCTGGCGATCTCGGTGCGCGGCGGGATGCTGCATGCGCCCGATATGTATATGGACAAGATCGCAATCGGTCCGGGATACGCCGATGGCATTGTCGATCTGGACGCGACACCTGCCGACAACCTGAACGCGCTGGCCAAAGCGAAGGGCGTTCCTGTGTCGGAGATCACTGCGTGCATTCTCGACCGCGATCGTCACAAGGACATTATCAAGGCTGTGCGTGCTGCCGGTGCATGCGTGCAGCTCATTCCCGACGGCGATATTGCCGGTGTGATCTGGACGACGGACCCGGCAGAGACGGGCGTTGATATCTACTTCGGTTCGGGCGGTGCGCCTGAAGGCGTTCTGGCGGCAGCCGCATTGCGCTGCATCGGCGGCCAGATGCAGGGCCGCTTGCTTCCTGAAAATGACGAGGAACGTGCTCGGGCGGAGAAAATGGGCATTTCGGATGTAAACCGGAAGTTCGCGCTGTCCGAACTGGCCTGCAAGGACGTGATCTTTTCGGCAACCGGCGTGACGGGCGGATCGATGCTTGGCGGCGTCAAGGTGTCAGGCAAATTTGCCACGACAGATACGCTTGTTTTGCACGGCGCGAGCGCGACCAAGCGCCGGATCATCACGACGCACCGGCTCTGACGGCGCGGCACTTCCGTATGGGCGTTATCAACAAACTTGTCAGCGCGGTGGGCAATGTTATGCCCGCGGGGCGCATTGCGTGCTCGAATCGGCTCTAGTCTCAGCATCAACTCGAAGTGGCAACACCGGTTCGGGGTTGTGCAGTTGGGCTGGTTACGGAGCAGGCGGATATGGGTGCAGCACGCAAGCTATCTTTGAGCGAACTCGAGGAGGGTGCGCCCTATCTCGGCGTAACCAAATCGCTGCGTGAACTCGTATGGCGCGACCGCCTGTCGGCGGGTGGGCTGTCGCAGGCTCAGGCGATCAGCCAACGGCATGGCCTGCCGGAGCTTCTGGGCCGCGTGCTGGCTGCCAGAGACGTGGGTCTGGACGACGTCGAAGTCTTTCTCGATCCAACCATCAAGGCGCTGATGCCCGACCCCAGCGTCATGCGGGACGTCGACAAGGCGGCCAAGAGGCTGGCTGATGCTGTCGAGGGTGAGCAACCTGTTGCGATCTTTGGTGACTACGATGTGGATGGGGCCTGCTCATCGGCACTGATGGCACGGTTCCTCGCCAGACATGGCTTGAACCCGCGCATCTATATTCCCGACCGCATGTTGGAGGGCTACGGGCCCAACCCAACGGCCATCGAGGCGTTGATCAAGGATGGAGCGCAGCTCATCGTGACGGTGGACTGCGGCACTACAAGCTATGAGCCGCTGGCGGTTGCCAAGCGCTTGAAGACCGACGTCATCGTGATCGACCACCACCAGGCTGACGAAACGCTTCCTGATGTCCACGCGGTGGTCAATCCGAACCGGCAGGATGACGTGTCCGGGCAGGGACACCTTTGCGCGGCTGGCGTGGTGTTCCTGGTGCTGGTTGCTGCCGCGCGTGAATTGCGCGCACGTGGCCTTTATGGGACTGACGGCAAGGAAGGCCGCTTCAGGGAAGCGGGGTTGCTGGAAGAACTCGACCTTGTTGCTCTTGCGACCGTTTGCGACGTAGTTCCGCTGGCCGGTCTTAACCGCGCCTATGTGACCAAGGGCCTGCAGGTGATGCGCTCGCGCCGCAACGTGGGGCTGAAGGCGTTGTTTGACGCGGCAGGCCTCGATCAGGCGCCGACGACGTTCCATCTCGGTTACATCCTTGGACCGCGTATCAATGCAGGGGGGCGGATCGGCGATTCCGGATTGGGGGCCAAGCTGCTCTCGACCAGTGACCGCGTGGAAGCCGGACGGATCGCGCAGACGCTCGATCAGTTGAACAAGGACCGCAAGTCGATTGAAACCCAGACGCTAGAGGAAGCCCAGGCCGCCGCTGAGGCGATGGTTGAGGCCGATCCGGATGTGCCCATCATCATCGTCGGGTCGGATGAATGGCACAAAGGAATTGTCGGTCTTGTCGCCAGTCGGCTGACGGAGCGTTTCCGTCGGCCATCGTGCGTGTTGTCGTGGACCAAGGATGCTGCGACGGGTGCGCGGCAGGGCACGGGCTCGCTGCGTTCGGTTGCAGGTGTCGATATCGGCGGGGCTGTCCGTGCTGCGACGGCTGAGGGACTTTTGATCAAAGGCGGCGGTCACGCCATGGCTGCGGGATTGACGGTCGGGGAAGACAAGCTGGATGCCCTGCGCGCTTATTTCGCCGACAAGCTGACGGAGAATGCGACGGAGGCGCGCCTTACGGCATCGCTCGATATCGACGGCTCGCTGACGCCATCGGCGGTGACGGGCGACCTGATTTCCCTTCTGGAGCGGGCAGGCCCCTACGGACAAGGCAATCCGCAGCCGCGCTTTGTTTTTCCTGCGCATCGGGTGAAGTTTGCCAAGGTGGTTGGAGAAGCGCATATCCGCTGCGTTCTGGAGGCCGGAGACGGCTCGCGTCTGGAGGCAATTGCCTTCCGTGCGGTCGGCCAACCGATGGGCGAGGCGTTGTTAAACTCGGGCGGGCTGCCGCTGCATATCTGCGGCACATTGCGGCGGGACACGTGGGGCGGGCGCGAAAAGAACGAATTGCAGATCGACGATGTCGCCGATCCACGCGCCAAGGGCTGAGCTGAGGCTCTGAAATCCCCGTGTTTGCGGGCACTTTGCGTGCTTGCCGCGTGCAGGTAGAGCCCGCGCCGGGAATGTGCGCGCGATCTCTTGCGTTTGGCTGCGAAGCTTATTATACAAGCGCCTCGCGCGCTCCCTTCGTCTATCGGTTAGGACGCCAGATTTTCATTCTGGAAAGAGGGGTTCGATTCCCCTAGGGAGTGCCAATTTCCCCATATCCTTGTGATTGCACGCCGCTTTGCCACCGGCTGGGGTTGGCTTGCTCGGTTGCGTGTTGCGGGCTCCTTCTTTAAATTTCAGCGATGGCTTGCGGACATTCGGTGCCCGGTCGGTGCGGTTCCCAGGCAGGTCGTAGGGTATGCTGGCGGGTGTGTCGTTTCGCGCGCGCTGCTGTTTTAGCAAACAACTGGATTTGACCATAAGACGGATGGGGTGTTGCATGCCGCGTGGCCTAGAAAGTCCGGCGGTGGTTCGATGGTGCGGTGTGCGACTGGTCTAACGCTATTGCTTTTGCAGTTCCCGGTGACAGTCGATTTGCTTCCGCGCAGTCAACGTTGGCCCGCGAATACCCTTACTCTTCGAGATAGTCGGGGAAGTTA
>CAYGRH010000315.1:0-4153 GCA_964352165.1 uncultured Hyphomicrobiaceae bacterium
TGGCTACACGACCTAACGCGTCCTTCGTTGAGCCATCTGCTCAGGCCCGACGTTATGCCATGACCGATGAAGTAACCGGCGAAGCTTGCAGTTGGCTTGCAGCACTGTGCTGCTGCGGACACGTTGGGATTTCAAGAAAGTGTCACACGCCTGTGGGATAGAGACCGGGCGAGATTTGTTGTCATTGCTGCCCGGTGCGCTTGCCTTGAAAGTCACCGATTGTTGCAATCCATCAAGGTCGACGCCGCACTTCTGAGCGCACATCCTGGCGTATGGAAACCCACGAACGAGCGTGAAAACGTCGGCCAATGCGGATACTTCACATCAACTCGTCCGCCCCTTTCGCCAGTCAGGTTGCCGTTATTCTCGAGCAGCTTGAAGCAGTCGTTGATACTGCGCCGTCGATTGATACGGCAGCCGACGCGCTTGCGGTTGAGGGTTACGATATCGCGTTGTGGGATGCCGACCAGGGCACCGAAGGCGACGTCGAAAAGATCAAGGAAATTCGCACCCGCTATCCTGGCATGGCATTGCTGGTATGCGGGAGTTGCGCGACATCCGACAGGCTGATCGCAGCCATGGAAACCGGTGCGCACGACTTCATTCTGAAGCCTGTCCGGCTGCCGGAGTTGCGTTTGCGCGTCGGCTGCATTGCGGCAAAGTCGTCAAACGACGAGCCTCCTATCAACCAGCTTGGCATCACACATGGCCCGCTTGCTCTCGACATGGCGCGCGGAGAGGTTCGCCTCAATGGGCAACTCTTGGAACTCACGCCCCGCGAACGCGCAGTGTTGTCGGTTCTGATCCGCAACAAGGGCGGTCTCGTCAGCAAGGAACAGATCGCCTCGCGCGTGTTCTCTTTGAATGACGAGGCGACCGCGCGCTCAATCGAGACCTATATTCATCGTTTGCGGCGCAAGCTGAACGAGGCCGATATCGAAATCAATACCGTGCGCGGGCTTGGCTATAGGCTCGAAGCGGGCAGCCGATAAGCCCGAACATCAAATAGGCTACTTGCACGCCCGCTGATGCGCGATGCAATGCGTGCTCAGCATGTCTTCCTTGCAAGTCATGGCGATTTCACCTGCAGGCTTTGCGCCCATCCCGGCAATCGAATTCTTGAGCGCGGCCTTCGCCATGAATTTTGCGAGATCGGTCGTCACCATAGTCGCTTCGCCACCAGCCTTCACGCAATGTGATCCTGCCGAAGCTGCCGCCGAAAGACCTGCGGTGCCCAGTGCGAAAGCCGCAGCGACTACAAGTGCTGAACCAATTGATGTAAGTCGTTTCATGGTGCACCTCGTTGAATTGGAGTTTGAGCAAGTCGCCCGCGCCGATGTGTAGCACGCTGCTCGGCACCGGCATAATGCTCACACCTGAAAGCGAGAGCGAACGAAATACGACAGCGCAAAATCTCCGCCCTGAACACGTGCCAGCAGCAAGTATCTAAACTGCGGTCACATCACGTCCCATCAGCCCGAAGCTGCTTCGACTTAGTCTGCCTCGACCTCGGCCAACCCATGGCAATCACGGCAACCGCCATAAGCACCGGCGCGATGACGTAATCTCCTCGCCCGAGTGTCGACAATGTCAGCGCCGCGAAAACGCACCAGCTTGCGGGAATAAGTGCCAGAAAATAACGCGGCCAGCCTGTGAGAAGCGCTAAGCCGCCGAGCGTTGCAACCGCGGTCGGATCAGGCGTCAGCCCGAACACCTGCGAACCCGATAAGCCAGTGCCGGAAACCCCAGCCAGCAGCGGATAAATTGTCAGCCCGAACGCCAGCACGCTGGTCCCGATGAAAAAGGGAAAGCGGTCCTGCCGGGGGAGGACTACGCGGGCCCCTCCCCAAAGCCCGTAGGCAATCAGCGCGCCTCCTTGCAAGCCTGCCAACGGCGCAATGTAAGCACCAAGCCAGTTGATTTCTTGATAGCGACCAAGGAAAAAAGTGGATGCAACACTGAGCCATGCTGCACCCAGAATAACCAGTGCGGCCCCCGGGCCCGACGACCGCGCACGCCATACGCTCGCCAGTGCGCCTGCCCCCAGTAACAGCCAGATAAACTGCGCCGGCCACATATCCTGATTGTGCAATACGAACAGCCGCTCGTAGACCTGCGGCGAGAACAGTAGGAAGTCGGACAGGGAATAGCTCGACCAGTCGCCCATCTTAAACTTGCGCGAGGTAATCGGTGATCGCCTTCCGCATGGCCTCATCCGGTAGAGGTCCCGCAGCCGATGCAAGATTTTCCCTGACATGCGCGACGCTCGACGTCGCTGGAATAGCGCATGTGATGGCGGGGTTCGAGATAACGAACTTCAATAAAAGCTGCGGCCAGCTTTGCGCGCCGATCTCGGCAGCAAGCGGCGGCAGCGGTTTGCCGGAGTAGCGCCGGATCAACTCACCGCGCTGATAGGGCCGGTTCGCAATCACAGCGATCCCTCGTTCGCGCGCCAGCGGCAACAGCCGCTCTTCGGGATCGCGGTCGTGGACATTATAAGTGAGCTGGACGAAATCGATTTTGTGGTTGGCCATGATCGCCTCGAGATCGTTGTGGCGGCGGCCGTGCGACGTGGTGATGCCGACATAGCGGATTTCACCAGCGGCCTTCTTGGCCTGCAGCATGTCGAGGTGAGCTTCCCAGGACACAAGGTTGTGCACCTGCATGAGGTCCATGGTTTTCACGCCCCACAACCCGCGCGTCTCTTTGAATTGGGCCGGACCGCCAGCCTCCGAAGACGTCCAGATTTTATCTGCTGAAAAGACGGGTCCGGGATACGTAAGCTTGTCGAGCGCATAGCCAATCGTAGCCTGAGCTGATCCATACATCGGCGAAGAGTCGATCATGCGCCCGCCATCCTCCACGAATGCCGCGATCACGTCTTTGGATTGATCGAGCAGCACGGGGTCGTTGCCGACGTTGAAGGTGATCCAGCTCCCCAGCCCGACGACGGGCATGGCCTCCCCACTCGACGGAATTGCGCGCTCAAGCGGTTTTACGACCTTGGCCGCCGAGGTGCGGTCAGGCGCAAATCCGGCAAGACCTGCGATGGCCGCCGCACCGGCCCCTTTCAGGATTGTTCTGCGTTTGAATTTCATGGTCCCTCTCATCGCTGCATCCGCATTGTAGCGTTCACACCGTGATGTGGGGAGTGCAGGAATAATTTGAACCGGCTATTTGGCCGCGACCACGCTGAGCGGCGTCCAAAGCGCTTTTTCCACGGCCGTATCGCCTTTTGCCAGAATGGCATTGTAATACCGCTTCATAACCTCGACGGTCCCGCCTTTGCTGCTTGCTCCGATGGCGTCGATTTCCTGGGCCGAGGCGGACATCGCGGGCATGTAGTCGATACGCCAGGATTGTTCGTGACGGGTAAAGTTCACCCGGGCTCCGAATACAACTGAAAACGCCAGCGTGAAAATATCATCCGCGTACTCACGCGGCCCGAACCATCCGATCGATCGTGACGGTCCAAGCGGCAGGACGGCCAGCAATGCGCTTTCGGCGAGCACTTTGTTTGGGCGGGCCCTGCTGAAGCCTGCATGAAACGCTCTCGCGCTTTCTGGGGCCACGACGACGGACATCGGCAAGCTCGTATCGGCAACGGACTGCCTGATGCCCAGAATGTAGCTGAGTTCCAACGTCGTGAGGCGAGCCAGTTCTTCGTCGCCCGCGTCCACCGCCAACCGGCGCGTTTTGTCTTCAAACGCCAAAACCTCGTCGCCGATAAGCTCCGCCGCCCGCTCGAATTCGCCGTGCCGCAGAGCTGACTGATACGCGGTCCAGGTTTGATGCGCCGCTCCAGGCTGGCCGAACGCATAAAGGCCCGCGATAGTCGCGAGCGATACGAACGCCAGAAAAATGATGATGCGCTTGAACATATTCAGGATGATAGGCGTCGGCAGTTAAGGCTCGATTGATCGCGCTATGGCCAAAATGAGCGTTGATTGCTTTCGGCATCATCGCTGCAGGTGCGCTGGCCTGCTCACCGCATTTGCGCGCACGCGCCCCCAAACAAAAAATGCCCTCCCCCGCCCGTTGGGATTCGGCGGGGGAGGGCACTTGTCCCGGCGTAGGGGAGCAAGAACGCCGGTCCAGAGCCTGATCGGTCGAGATTGAAGCTTTTTCGGCTTCAACCGAGATCGTGAATCAG
>CAYGRH010000316.1:0-1389 GCA_964352165.1 uncultured Hyphomicrobiaceae bacterium
CGTTGTTTATTGGTCGGCATTCTTTCTCAAAATCGCATTCGACATTAATGTTGGCCGCATACTTCCGAACAATGTCGAAACAAAGCTTTTCTGGCAGCCCAAAGAAATCGACATGGTCGCCGCCCTTCAATTGCTCGCCACGCTCTCCGATCTCGATAAATTTCTGGACGCTTGGCAACCGCAGGTGCCGGGGTACGCGAACCTGAAGAAGGCGTTGGCTAGCTACCGCCGGATCGAAGCATCTGGCGGCTGGCCTCGATTGCCCGTTATCCAGCTTCTCAAGCCGGGCGAAACATCCGAGTTCGTTTCCCTGCTGCGCGCACGCCTTGCCGTCACAGATGGCGTGAGCCCGATCGCAGAGGCCGGTGGCGAACAGATCTATTCGCAAGACGTCGTGGAAGCGGTCAAAAGGTTCCAGGTCCGACACGGCCTGGATTCGGACGGCATCATCGGCAAGAAAACGATTTTCCAGCTCAACGTCCCGGCTGACTACCGCGTCCGCCAGATCATACTGTCGATGGAGCGCTGGCGCTGGATGCCTGAGGATCTCGGAGCGCATTACATCAAGGTCAACATCGCGGCATATGAGCTGCGGCGGGTCAAAGCGGGCAGGACGCTTGAGAACATGCGCGTCGTCGTTGGCAAGACCTATCATCAGACGCCGGTTTTCAGCCGTGACATGCGCTACATCGAAATAAACCCATACTGGAACGTGCCCTACTCGATCGCGACGAAAGAGGAACTGCCCAAGCTGAAGGTCAACCCGGCAGCGCGGGCGGCAAAAGGCTTTGAAGCCGTCTCGGGCGATCGAGCCATTCCGCTCACATCGATCGACTGGTCGAAATATTCCGCTTCGAATTTCCCGTTCAGGCTGCGCCAGGGGCCTGGTCCCGGCAACGCGCTGGGCCGGGTGAAGTTCATGTTCCCCAACCGCTTCAACGTCTACATGCACGACACGCCGGCGCGCAGCTTGTTCGCGCAGGCCGAGCGCGCCTACAGCCACGGCTGCATCAGGCTCGCCCGCCCACTGGATATGGCCGAACAGGTTCTCACCACTTTGCCCGGCTGGCCGCGCAGCCGCATCGACGAGGTCGTGGCCTCCGGCAAGCGCACCGTCGTCAACCTCGCCGAACCCCTGCCCGTTCACATCACCTATTCGACAGCCTGGCAGGATGAGGAAGGCGACGTACAGTTCCGCCCCGACATCTATGGCCGCGACAGCAAGCTCTATCTCGCCCTCTTCGGCAAACCCTCGCCGTATTGATTTTTTCGCTGACGCCGGCCCAGGTTAAAGGCGGCCTTCTAAACAAATCCCAACCACACCTTGCCCAATACGGCTCGCGTGCGAGCCGTGGGAGCAAGACGACCCGCAGCCCGAGCCTCACACCG
>CAYGRH010000316.1:1489-4076 GCA_964352165.1 uncultured Hyphomicrobiaceae bacterium
CGCCGTGAGCACAACAAATCGGCTCACGTGCGAGCCGTGGGAGCAAGGCGACCCGCAGCCCGAGCCTCACACCGGCCTGCCGAGTGTGAGCCGCAAAATACTCCGCCCTGGCGGAGGCGCAGCGAACGCCAGTGAGCGAACCGCGCCGTGAGCACAACAAATCGGCTCACGTGCGAGCCGTGGGAGCAAGGCGACCCGGCCGAAGGCCGCCCTAGCGGAGGCGCAGCGAACGCCAGTGAGCGAACCGCGCCGTGAGCGAAATCAAGGATGCAAACGCGCCGTCTTCTGCACGGTCGCCATCGGAGAAACGCGACCGTCCACAAAGGCTGCGCGCTCGCAGTCTTGTGAGACCCGATGAGCACTGCTTTTCGCGCACAGCCGCCCCGGTTTCAGAGCCGGCGCGGCGGACGCGCAAACTCCGCCATCGACACCAAGGCAAGCCGCCGCTGGGCCTTGAGCGACCGCCAAAGCGTGGCTCGCCGCGGCGCCCGTCACTCCTGAAGCTGAGATTAGCGCGAACGAAACGGCCACGGCGGTATATCTGCATGCCCAACCGCATGAGCGATTGGCCGGAATGATTTTCATAATGCTGGGTTCCCTGACTGGGCGCGCGTTTCGGCACGCTGCTTAAGTGTTGGGTACCCTTGTGCACCGCCATTCTTGCGTCCGCTGTTCCCTGCGAGACAGGCAGGCACCGTGTTCGCGCCTATCCTCCATCCATGAAAATCCGGCCCGAGGTCTGTGGTTTGTCCCGTTTCATGGCGGCTGACTGCGTTCCTGGCCTCAAAGCTTCACCGAATAGACATCGGAAGACATACACAATGAACGCCAGCGCCACGTCAAACCGCAGACTGCCCGACAGTTCGCAGCATGCGTTCATTGCAACGGAGAACACGGCCATGGCCTTTACAGCGACACGTGCGCGGCCTTCATCGGGCAAATCCGCCAAAGCCGGTGGTATTCATCGGCAGGCTATTGCAGCCGCAGCAGCGATCGGCGCACTCCTTTGGGTCCTTCAGCCCTTAGCCGTTTCCGCCCAGGACGCCCCAATCATGGCGCGCGGCGATGCAGCAGTGACCGCTTTCTCCGGTACGAAAACGTCAGATGATCTGCCCGAAGGTGCCCACCCGCTCGACGTCACTTTCATAGACCCGGACGGAAAGTCGCTGCGGGTCTTCGATCTGTCCGAACTCGGCGGCCCGCCCCAGGGCCTCCTCACAACAACGCCTGAGAAATTTTCGATCCCTGCACGCAGCATCGGCCAGGTCTTCGGTGTCGCTCACAATCATGCAGATCGCATTCCCATCGACGGCGACGCGCCCACGTCGGAAGCAGCCGCCGCAACCGGTCCCCATATCTTTGCTGCCGCCACATCGCTCTACGGCCTCAACATCATGGGCCGCAAGGACGGCAAGCCGATCCGGCTCGTCTACGGCGCGCCCGAAGCCGAATGGATGCCGGGACAGTTCGGAAGCGACCTTGGTGGTGGCCCGGGAACGATCTGGAAAATCGACGGAGAAACGGGCGAAGTCTCGTTGTTCTCCACGATCCTCAGCGGCACCCAGGAAAACGCAGGCCCCGGTCTCGGCGGCCTCGACTACGATCCCGTGACGCGCCAACTCTACGTTGCAAGCCTCGAAACCGGTTTCATTCATCACATCGATGAGACGGGCCGCGACCTCGGCTATTTCGACCACGGCACGCAGGGCCGCGTCGCAGCCGGGCTCGAAGCGCTCGCCTATGATCCCTCGCGCCGGATGGACATCAAGCACCCCTCCTTCAACATCGAGCAGCCCGCAACCTGGGGCTATACCGATAACAAGCGCCTGATCGTCGCCGTCACGGTTCAACAAAACCGGCTCTACTACTCGGTCGCAGATGGTCCGCAGATCTGGTCGGTCGGTCTGGATCAGTCCGGCGGGTTTCTGGACGACGCCCGCCCCGAGCTTGATCTCGTCGACACACCGGCTGGCAGCATGATCACCGATATTGCCTTTGACGGGCCGGGCCGCATGTACGTCACGCAGCGCGGCGATCTTGCGGGAACCTACGACTACTCCACCTTCGCCGAGCCTCAGAGCTCGGTCGTAGTCCGCTATAATTGGGATGAGACCGAACAGCACTGGGCCGAAGCCTCGCAGGAATTTGCAATCGGCCTGCGCGCGCCCCACCGCGCCACGAACGGCGGCATCGCGCTTGGTTACGGCTATGACGACGCAGGCAGCGTCGACCACAATTCCTGCCGGGCCACGCTCTGGACCACGGGAGAACATCTGCGTGAGGGGGCCTCGGAAGGCCCGCGTCTCGTCCACGGCCTGCAGGGCATTTCGACCGATGACGGACAGGACCGCGCAACATGGCGGGCAACGTCGGGTTCATCCGCACTGCAAGGGAATTTCAACGGCACCGACATGACGCAACTCGACGCGCCGACCGCGTCCTGGTTTGTGGACGAGGATGGCGTCGAAGCCGACAAGTACGCTTACGGCCACCTCGGATCGATTGCCATTTACGCCCCGTGCGAAGGCGAAACATTCGACGGCGCGGAGCGGCCCGAGGGCATCGATATCATCACGCCGGAAATCGT
>CAYGRH010000317.1:0-4068 GCA_964352165.1 uncultured Hyphomicrobiaceae bacterium
GCCGTGGAGCAAGGCGACCCGCGGCGGATGCCGCGCGCCCGCGCAGGCGCCCGGTCGCCTAACGACCGGATCAGCGCCGTGAGCGCTACTCAGAGATTCTTCCAGATCGCGATTTCGAGCCCCAGCCGCTGACGCACAACCACGTAGTTGAGCAGCGCCGCGATCATCATCGACGCTGACGTCGCACAAGCCGCACCGATGAGGCCGAAGGGCGGTACGAGGCACAGGTTCAAGATGACGTTCAGGATGGCCGAGCCGACCAGAACCTGCGCGCAACGCGCCTGTTCGCCCAGCATGTTCAAAATATATTCAGCAGGTCCCATCGCCGAGCGGAACAGGAACCCGACGACGAGAATAAACATCACGGGATAGCCTGCGATGAAGTCGGGTCCGAACAACGACAGCAGCGGTTGCCCGAGCGATAGGATCACCGCGGCACCGGCCAATGAGGGCCAGAACGTCCAGTGCACAGCATCGTGCACGGCAGCCTTCAGCTCGGCGTTGTCCCCGCGCGCTTTGAGAGCAGAAAACCTGTTGGCGACCGCGCTGCCGACGGCATAGTGGACGAACAGGATCAGGCTCATTGTCTTGGCCGCAGCGAAGTAGATGCCCACGGACTGCGGGTCCATGAAGGTCGAGATAATGAGCACATCCGCGTTCTGGAAAACGAGTTCGCACGCGGTGATGGCGAGCAGAGGTGCCGACATCGGCAGCCACCGGTCGAATTCGGTTTGTTTGGGTACGGTCTCGACGTTTCGCGCAATGCGGCGGTTCATCAGCACGAGCTGCAAAACGGTCGCCAGCAACGTTCCAACGATCGCGGCTGCGGCAGCCGTTGAGGCCGCCATCGGCAGACCGGCCTCATGCGCACCGACCATCGTCAGCAGGATCAACAGCGGGCGAACGATATAGGGCGGCACCAGCGCGAGGTTCATCCAAGCATACCCGCGGCCGATGCCGTCCTGAACGGTTCCAAGCGCGTACAACGGCAGGCAGATCATGGCGAGATAGGCCGGCAGCACGTAGTGATTGGTCACAACATCCTGGAACGCCCAGATGCCGATCAGGCCGGCACTGGCAATCGCGCAGCCGACAACGAATGCCATCGCCCGCGAGCCGAACAAAATTCCCTTGAGCAGGCTGTTCTGGCCGCGCTCGCGATATTCGGGAATGAGCCGGATAACTGCGACATCCAGCCCAAGAGGTGCCAATCCGCCGAGCACGAGAACCCAGGTCCAAACGAACACATAGATCCCGTATTCGTATCCACCCATCCAGCGCGCGAGCACGACCTGCATGAGATAAAGCAAGGCAGCGCTCGCGACCCGGACCGCGAATGCACTGATGGCGTTGCGCTGGGAGAGCGCGCGCTCATCGGCACCAAGATAGATATCCGTTGCCCGCGCCCGCACGATTTCCGCTAGGCGCGCAAGCGGCACCGAGGCCAGTTCGCGAAAGCCCGACGGCTCGCCAGCACTATCGGCCCCATCGCAGCAAGCACCAGTCACCGCGGCGGCTGGCGACGCGCTGCGGTTCTCGGTCGGCTTGGCAATGGCGGCGTCGATAGACATCTTTTCTTTGCTCAAGTGAAATGCTTGTGCCGTTTTGGCACTGCGGCGTTTCAGGATGCGATTAGGCCGTGCTGCGAAACTGGCAACGTCCTGCCTCAATTAGCATCCGGAGCCTAACCCGCCAGGCCATCTGCAAAACATGCTCTACACGAAGGGTTTTAAGATCTGGCGCACGACGACGGAAAAGCCGTCCGCGCGGTCAGGCATTGAGGCAATTGGTTCTCAGCCGTTCGCGCTTTCGCACCAGTTCAGCCACGCCAGCCCACGCCCAGGAGCGCCCGGCATCGCCCTGCTGGCAGTGCGCGGTGGAAAAGAACTCCGCCACTTCTGCCGCCATTGTGCCGTGCCGCGCCTCCAGCGTTGCCGCCATGAATTCAACGTCGCGCGGGGTCGGGGTTACATCCTGTTCGGGATGCCAGCTAGTGGTCATCGGTACTTTGCCTCGTTCAATCGTAAACAGACCGTACAAAGCAAGTTCAGCGCCAATGCCCAGGAATTGATTGCCGAATTTTTGATGTACCCATTTTAAAGACCGCAAACGTGGTTAAGCTATCGAACGAGCACGATTTGGCCAGGTACATTTGGCCAGGTACGATTTGTCGAGGCCCGCCAGTTGGCCCAAAGCGGCATGAGGCACGAAAACGATGAGCATTATGCAACGCACTGCAGTAACGAAGGCTCCAGCCCGAATGGCACACCCTGCGCTGTTCACTAATGTGTCCCGGTGCCGGGGCGCCGGTGCAGCCATCGCGCTGTTTGCGTTCAGCGCTTCCCTGTGTGCGCCGGCCAATGCGGTTGATTTTGCGGACAGTCGCGAAATGCCACTTCTCGCGCAGGCCAGCCCTGGAGCAGGCGCCGGAGGAGGTGCGGGAACTCGCCAGCCAAGCGCACCCAACGTACGTCCACCTTCCACCGACCGGCGGGATTACCCGCAAGGTTCAGATCCACAGGTCGAAGGTCAGGACGATGCGGAAATTCCCCATGGGCCGGGATGCCGCGATCGCAATGAACCGCTCAGCCTACTCGTATGATCCGGCAACTCTTCACGATAGCTTCGATTTGATGAGAGGTCGGCAGGACGGCCGATAGAAGCAACGCGATTTGAGCGGGTTCAATCCGGTTTACGCACCGGGATGGCAGCACTTTTCGTAACGCTGGAAGCAGCCTTGGCTTTGGTCGATGCTTTCAACAGCGCGCGCTTTTGCTTGGCAAGCTTTCGTGCACGGCGCAGTTTCTCCGCACTCCGCTTGTTGCCGCAGCTATACGACGTTACGGCGTGGCGAACGCTGCGAACCTTGGCGGCATCGGCATCCATCGGCTCGTTGTCGATCGTGCGCGAGTTAAACAGCGTCTTCCAGCCGTACTGCTGAAATCCGTGCTCCATAAGGCTCGCCGCCCGGATCGAGCGGTCCTGCCCGGATGGTTCGCCCAGAACGATGGCCATCAGCGTGCGCCCGTCGCGGCTCGCACTTGCCACGATATTGAAACCGGAATCGCAGATGAAGCCCGTCTTCAATCCGTCCGCTCCGTCGAAGGTGCGCAACAGGCTGTTGTGGCTGGCCAGCCGGATCTTTCCGAGCTGGAACATCGGCATTTTCCAATAGTGCGCATGTTGCGGGAACTGCTTGAAAACGGCTCGAGAGAGCTTTGCCAGGTCCCGCGCCGTCGTGATCTGCGCCTTTTCGGGAAGCCCATTGGGATTGACGAAGTGCGTGCGCGTCATGCCGAGCTGTTTCGCTGTCGCGTTCATGCGCGCGATGAAGCGGTCATGGCCCGGCCCGAGCGCTTCGGCGATCATCACAGCGACATCGTTTGCCGACTTGATGATCAGCGACTTTAGCGCGGTATCGATCGTCAGCTTGGCTGAGAGCGGCAATCCCAGCTTGCTCGGCGGCTGCTTCATCGCGAGTTCGGTGTTGCCGATGAGCGTATCGAGCGTGATCTTGCCGGCCTTGAGATCCTCGAACACGAGATAGGCGGTCATGATCTTTGTGAGCGAAGCAGGATGCCACTGGTTATCCATGTCTTCGGCATAAAGCAGCATGCCGTTGTTGGCATCAAATAGCAGCGCTGGCCCGGCGTTGCCAGCGCGCGGACCTGCAGCGAGGGCTGCAAGACACAAAACGGTCAGTCCAACCAGTGTCCGTAATCTCGACGGAAACCGCATAATCGCTGGCTCCTTCCGACACCGGCACTCACGCAATCGGGGCCTCGGTGTCATGTATCGCAATAGACGCCGTGGGTAACACATGCGCTTGGGCAGGTACAATCCACCGCCCCCCGCTTCTCCCCACGCGCCTCATCACTGTGGGATTGATGCCTCACCCTGCTCGGGCGGCACAAACGCCGGACCGCAGTCGCGGTCTCAGGAGGCAAACTCAACCTAGCGGCGAATACCTCGGCCCGCAGGGCCGTGGAGCAAGGCGAACCGGCCGCAGGCCGCGCTCGCGCAGGCGCAGCGAGCTTTGCGAGCGATCCGCGCCGTGAGCGAAGTCAA
>CAYGRH010000318.1:0-4066 GCA_964352165.1 uncultured Hyphomicrobiaceae bacterium
GATGTCGAGTGCTCAGGATCCGTTATGCGAGGCTGCAAATTTCCTGCGGGCCGGTTCGCGCGTGGTTCTTGCGACGGTCATCGATACGTGGGGGTCGTCACCTGTGCCGGTCGGCGGTCAGATGGTCATTGTGGACGAAGGGCGCTTCTGGGGTTCGGTTTCAGGAGGCTGCATTGAGACGGAAGTGATCGTGAGTGCTCAGGACGTCCTGGCACAGGAGATGCCGAAAGTTCTGAACTTCGGCGTTACGCACGAAACGGCCTGGGACGCAGGGCTGCCATGCGGTGGGGAGATCAGGGTTCTTCTCGAAAGGCTTGAAGGCGTTGAAGGGATCGAGTTCGTCGAGCGCGTGCTAAAAGCGCGGAGCGAACGCCGGGCCCTCATTGTCAAAACGAGACTTCAAGACGGGAAGCGTGATGTCGTCTTTGATGCGGGCCGGCTGTCGGATGATGACCGAGAAACTTTAAGAAGCGGATTTTCCCGGCTGGTGGCTGACGAGGTCGGAGAAGTCTTCCACCATTCGTTGGTACCCGGACCGCGAGTACTGGTCATTGGGGCCACTCAGATTGCCAGGTCGCTTGCACAATTGTGCACAATGGTTTCGTTCGATGCGACCGTTATTGATCCGAGGGAGGCTTACGCTTCGGAAGCTCGGTTTGCCGGCGTCGCGAGGAAAGTGGGATGGCCCGAAGACGTGCTCACCGATCTTGCTGTCGATGAGCAAACGGCTGTCGTGGCTTTGGCTCACGTCGCTGAGATTGACGATCAGGCCCTGGTTTTCGCGCTTCGTTCGCCTTGCCGGTATGTCGGTGCGCTGGGGTCTGAGAGAAATCATGCGCGGCGCACCAAGCGGCTGGAAGCGCAGGGCTTTTCGGCTGCTGAGATCGCCCGCATCCATTGCCCCATAGGTCTTGATATCGGGGCGCGCCAGCCAGCCGAAATCGCCTTGTCGGTCATGGCTGAGCTTGTTTTATCGTTTCGTGGCAAAAGGCGGGGCTGAAAAGCGATGCGAACCGCGCTGATTGTGCTTGCTGCGGGGTTCTCGCGCCGGTTCGGGGGCGCGGACAAACTCGCCGCGCGAGTTGGCGGCGTGGCTATCGTGCGACGCCTTGTTGACGCTGCGTGTGCCAGCAAAGCTGATGCTGTCGTGATCGTTCACCAACTGGGCGATGACAGGCTTGTGGAGATTTTGCGGGGGGCCCGGGTGAGCTTGGTTCCCCAGCCCAGGCCCGAGCTTGGTATGGCTGCTTCAATCGCAACCGGCATAAATGCGCTGCCTCAGGATTGCGTGGGGGCTGCGATATTGCCCGGCGATATGCCGATGATGACGGGGCCCGTGATTGACCGTTTGATCGATGAATTTGAGACCCGGCTGGGCCAACGCATCGTCGTGCCGGTGACTGAGGAGGGCGCGCAACGTAATCCGGTAATCTGGCCGCGGTCCTTGTTTGGCGAGCTCCTGGAACTTCATGGCGACCGGGGAGGCAAGGCGCTGCTTGGCCGACACTCGGAGTTGGTCACACGTGTGGCGTTTCCGCACGTGGTTGAATTTGCAGATGTTGATACGACTGAAGACCTGCAGGCCATTGAAAATCAAACGAAATGAAGTGCTGCGAAGCTAGAGGCAGTGAGTTTCGGCTAGGCTGAGCCACATGCCGAAGGGCGAACATTGGAACCCAAGTAAAGCTCTTTCAGGAATTTTGCGACGGAGTTTGAGGCTGCCGTTCGTTGATGTCATCAGAAAGCCGGGACCTGATGTTCTCTCGAACATGTGTCGAAAAACGCTTGGATTTCCGGGAACAGTTTGCCTTGCAACTTGGAGCCGAACGTAGCCAACTGTCAGGAATCCAGCTTTCATTCATGTTGCGCAAGCTAAGGACGGGCAACTTTTGGGACTGAGCGGGACAAGGGCGCGCGGGAACTGGTTGCGGATGAAATCGTCCTATTTACAGCCGGTTAAGGGCGCGGTTCGCTTTGGCGAATAGGTTTGGCCCTGGTGGTATTAGTTCTATTCAGATCGATCAGCGAGCGCCTGACGTACTGGAGGTGTAAATTGCGATCAGAACCGGCGGCACGACCGCCTTTGATTATGGACTTGCGATGAACCTGCATGACAGACCAGTGCAGCATCAGCCTGCAGCCAGGGCGGAGTTTCCGCAGGCCAGCGGCGCACCGGCGGCTGCTCAGCCCGTGCAAGCGGCCGCGCGGTCGGGCTTGGGGCTGGGACTGCGTGCACTTCGCCTGGTTCTTCAGATCCTACTCCCGATTGCGGTGATTGCTGTTGGTTACGGCGGCTACCAGTATCTCAAGGCGACCAAGCCTGAACCCTCGAAGCAACGCAATGTCGAGCGCGCATTCGGCGTGCGCGTGGTGCCTGTCGAGATCGGAACATTTCAGCCGGAGTTGACCCTTTATGGATCGGCAGTTGCAGGCCGCGAGGTCGATTTGCGCGCGCTCGTGTCGGGCCGGGTTATGGAGACCAGCCCCAATTTGCGCGAGGGAGGCGTTGCGGAGAAGGGCGCGAAGCTGTTGAGCATCGACCCTCTCGACTACAAAACGTCGGTTGCCGAGGCTCGTGCGCAGCTTTCGGAGGCACGTGCAAGGATTGCAGAGTTCAAGGCGTCGCGGGCATCTGATCTGGCGTCGCGCGACTATGCCCGCCAGCAGTTGACGCTAGCAGAGGCCGATCTCAGCCGTGCACTGCCCCTGGCAAAGGATGGAACCGTTTCAGGGCGAACGCTTGATGACCGGCGGCAGGTCGTATTGCAACGGAAGCAGGCAGCCGATCAACTGTCGAACGCCCTGTTCGTCTGGGATGCACGCATCTCCCAGCAAGAAGCGATCGTCATTCGTCTTGAATCGACGATAGCCCAGGCCGAGCAGCGATTGAAAGAGACGGATCTCACGGTGCCGTTTGATGCTTATCTTACGGATGTTTCCGCGCAGGTCGGACGCATGGTCGGTGTCAACGACAAAGTCGCCACGTTAATCGACCGCAACTGGATCGATGCGCGCTTCACGTTGACCGATCAACAGTATGGCCGGATTGTCGCGGCGGAAGGATCACTTGAAGGACGCAAGGTCCAGGTGAATTGGAAGCTGGGCGTCAACGAATTCACCTACAGCGCTGCGATCGAGCGTGTTGGTGCGAGGATCGCGACGGGAAGCGGTGGCGTCGAGCTGTTCGCTCGAATCGAGGACCCGCTCAATCCGATACCACTGCGTCCGGGTGCGTTTTTGTCCGTCAGTCTGCCTGATGCGACCTTCACCGATGTCATCCGGCTTCCCGCTACGGCTCTATACAACAGCGACACCGTTTACGTTGTGGCCGATGGCCGGCTACAGACGCGGCGCGTCACGGTGGCTTCGGGCAGCAACAGCGATATTCTCGTGCGCGGCGACCTGAAGGCCGGCGAGAAAGTATTGGCGTCTCGGATTTCCACACCCGGTGACGGAGTTCTCGTTCGGGAGATCGATGCGCCGTGAGCCAGGATCCAACTTCGACACGGCCTGCCGGAAGCCGACAGCATAAGACGGGACCAGTCCGCAGTGGATTGATCGGCATGTTCGCGCGCCATCCAACCGCGCCGAACCTGCTGATGGCGACGCTGGTGCTGATCGGTATCTTCAGCCTTCTGCGGATGAACCGGCAATTCTTTCCGACGTTCGAATTGCCGACTATCACGGTTCAGGTGCCGTGGCCGGGAGCCAGCGCGGAAGATGTCGAATCCAATATTCTCGATACGCTCGAACCCGAACTGCGTTTTCTGGACGATGTGAACGAAGTGACGTCGATTGCGCGTGAGGGCTCGGCGGTCATCAATATAGAGTTCACGTCTGGCGCTGAAATGCAAAAGGCGCAAAGCGATGTCGAGCAGGCGGTGAGCCGGGTTGTTACATTGCCGGAGGATGCGGAAAGACCGATCATCTCGCGACCGACGATTTTTGATCCAGTGGCGGACATTTCGGTCTCCGGTCCCTTCACCGAACAGGTGCTGAAGACCTACGCCAAGAGTTTGCGCGATGGTCTTCTGGCAGCCGGCATTGACCGGGTGCAGATCGAGGG
>CAYGRH010000319.1:0-4043 GCA_964352165.1 uncultured Hyphomicrobiaceae bacterium
CGCGTGGCATCGTCGTGGGTCCCGCCCGAAATTGGATACGTTTCGTCCAGGAATTGGCGAGTTTTCGTGACGACACGCGCACCACGGCCCCGGGCATAAGCTCCGGTTGGTGGCGGCCCCATAACATCCGTTCCATAAAACGCATCATACAGGCTGCCCCATCGCGCATTTGCAGCATTCAGGGCAAAGCGTGCGTTGGTGATCGGAACGACAAGTTGTGGGCCAGGCACAAGAGAAATTTCAGCATCGATGTTCGAGGTCTCAATCGAGAAGTCGTCCCCTTCTGGAACCAGATAGCCGATTTCCGCCAGGAAGGCTTTATAGGCCTCGTGGTCGTGAGGCTGGTCTCGGCGCGCGATGTGCCAATCGTTGATCTTTGCTTGGAGATCTTCGCGCACTTGCAGCAGAGCAGCGTTTTTCGGACCGAAGTCGTGAACGAGAGACGAAAAACCTGTCCAATACGCCTCCGGATCGACCCCCGTGCCGGGCAACGCTTCCTCTTCAAGGAACGCTGCCAACTCCCTTGCAACTCGCAGACCCTTACGCTCGACGAAGTCCTGGGCCGAGTTGTCGTTCCCCGAAGCAACCATCTGTCATTCACCTCACAAAATTTGAAGCCGTTCAGCTTGTCGCCGCGCCTGAGGTACGCTTCTGACATGCCACAAAATCCGCGCGATGCTTATTCGCAAATGGCGCAGGGTCAACCTCAACTCTTGGCCATTGCGGGCCCGGCCATCACCAAGGTTAAACCTCGACCTTCCGATGATCGCTTGACGTTCGGATACTTCGCCGAAAAACCAGACAAATGGCCGAAGCGTGAGCATAAGCCGGGAAATTTTCCGTCTCTGGCCCTCAAGGGCTCGCGCGCGGCTTCGCGGACGCAACCATCGTCACATATCGAAATGCACGAGCACGGCGGCATTTGCGATGACGATGGCGTCGCCACCATCCGCGTTAGGAACTTCAAGCCCGCCCTTTTCCGCCACCACGCTTACCTCACCGTAGGGCAATTCGCGCGCGACCGCTTCGAGGTCGACACGGTCGGGTTCAGGAACGCCGATCACGACCTTTATGCGCATATCATCGCGCGACTTGCCGATGACACCGAAAAGGCTGAGGCTCGAATGGCGAATGGCATCGCTCACCGCCCGGCACGCAGCCCGCGTATAATCGCGCCCATGCACATCGACGCCCATGCCCATCTCGGTCACACACCGCTCAAGCGCCATCCTGCTTCACTCCCTATCAAATGACCGCGCAATCAATGAACTTCCGGAGAATCCAGCCGACCGCTCCGAAACGCGCGTGCGGCCGGCTCAGCACAGCGGAGTCGCACGCGCAATCAGGAATGGTGCGGACGGCGGGAATCGAACCCGCACGGCATTACTGCCTCAGGATTTTAAGTCCTGTGTGTCTACCAGTTCCACCACGTCCGCCCGTCGCGCTTTCCGGTGAGAAGCACGAAAACACGTCCCCGATTTGGGGCAACTTTTCTTTGCCCAGATCGCGCTAGGCCGCCTGTTATGCCCATTTCAAGTCGAAGAGGCAACGCACATGCAAAGGCTGCCGCTCAGCGCCCGTTGGCGGCGTCCCCGATGCGCCGCGCGCCGTGAACGATTGCCGCGTGCAGCAACAGATACAGCAGGGTCGCATTGAGGACGTGCCAGGCGAAATGCGTCCCCGAAGGCCGGCTGGCATAGATGATGGTGTAGGGGCAGAACGACTTATCAATGGAACGCAGCGTCAGCGAGACTGCGAAAATGAGGCCTGCTGAAAACAAGTACTTGCCCGCCGGATGGCCGCGGATCGCGAGATAGCCGCCGATGAGAACCAGCACGGCAAAGGCGGGGAAGTAGGCCACCGATCCGTTCAGGCACGCCCCCCCATTGCAGCGCACGACGCTTGATTGCCACAACGCGACGAAAAACGCACAAAGCGCCAGGAACGTCACGATCCAGCCGACGCCGACCCACCGCTTCAGCGCATAAGCCAGATAGCCCACCATGAAAAATCCGATGGGCGTGGTGTCGGCCACGGCAGCCCAGCGTGTCGCCAGCGTATGAAACAGAAAGCTTCCCGTGCCGATGATCGCGACCAGCACGATCAGCGAAAAATCCACTATGCGCCGGTTATCCGCCCGCTGAATCGCCCACAACACAAGCGCCGCGAGAGCTGCCACGAAGAACGCGCCGTTGGAGACAGCATTGAGAGGCTCGCCCCAGAATGCCGAACTCGATCCGCGCTCACAATACGAATAGATCTGATCGCGCCAATGCCCGGGCGGAATGAGCTGGTTGAGCTGTCGGGCCAATCCTTCGATGAAGTCCATATCGCCGATCCCTTCGCCATAGTTTGTGAACGCAGGTTCGCGCAGACCTCAGCGCCTGGTCAGGCTCGCCAGAATGCGCGCCAGCGGGCCATAGCTGACCCAAAGCGAAATGGCACTGAAACCGATGACGACTCCAATCAGAGACGCCCATTCCGCCGTTGTGCCCGACCCTGCGAGCGAGTTGGCGACTTCCGCCAATTGCTCGGACGTCATCCCGCTGCTCAAGGCCATCATGAGAATAGCCGCAACCGAAAAAGCAAACGTGATCAACAACGACCCCAAGACCAGCTTGAATTGCTCGAGGATATTTGCAGCCCGCCCATAGACAGTTATGAAGCGCTGCGCGGCAAAGGTTGCCGAGCCGATCAGCAGCCCAAGCCCCAAACCGGCGTTGGCAGGCATTTTCGTAAATGCCACGAATGCGGTCGCGGCCATCAGCAACAGGCCATAGCAGATGGCATAGCTATGCAGGAAAGGCGCGACGGGCAGGCTATCGTTCGTGTTCGACGTCATCTTTTGCGGCTCCAGCGATTGATGTCGGTATTTGGCCTGGCGTGCTCAGGCTCGCACACGCGGATTTTGCGTGAGGTCAGCAATACCAGGAGCATATAGAGGAGTGCAGCGGCATCGAAAAGAACCCTGGCAAAGCGCGACGTTTTCCGTCGGCCGACTCACGCCGTCGCGCGTAGTGGACCCACACAATCCCGATCAGCCGTTTTTCTTTTGTGCCTGCCGGAAGACAAACCGGCAAAGCGGTCCGTAGCCGATCCACAAGACGAGGCCGTGAAGAGCCAGAATAGCCGCTGCTCCACCCAGCGCGGCCTGCCAGCCCACGCTATTGACGAACACCGAAAGCGTGTCTGTCATTTCACTCGGCGTGGCACCTGACACCATCATTGAAATCGAGAGCAATAGGATGGATGCAGCAACGCTCGCGACCAGCGACCACAACACGAGATGTGTCAGCTCCCGGCCCTCGGGCGGGCGACCGTGGCGCCTCGCAAAGCCTTGCGCAGCAGCCAGCGCGGCGCTCATCAGGATGGCAACCGACACCCCTGCGTTGGGCCGCAACCCCAGCATGTCGAACACCATCGTCGCTACAACTGTAAAGCCTATGTAATAGGCCATGAACACGCTGAGTGTCGGCGTGATCGGCTTTGTATCGCGCGAACCCGTTTCATTGCCGTAAGCCATCGCAAACCTCACCTTCTAGAGATCGCGGCCCGGCAGAAAACGCACCGGCCGGATCGGCAATCGACCAACACGCGGCCCTAAGCCTTTTTCTCAGAACTCATCACACGCAGATTGAGTTCGCGAAGCTGCGTGGCCGACACCGTGCTCGGCGCGCCCATCAAAAGGTCCTGCGCCTGCTGGTTCATCGGGAACAGCGAGACTTCGCGAAGGTTTTTCGCGCCAACGATCAGCATCACCATGCGGTCGATACCAGCAGCCATTCCCCCATGCGGAGGCGCGCCGAACTGGAACGCGCGGTACATGCCGCCGAAGCGCTCTTCCACGACTTCCGGGCCAAGGCCGGCGATCCCGAATGCCTTGATCATGGTTTCGGGAATGTGGTTGCGAATACCGCCCGACGCGATCTCGAAGCCGTTGCAGACGAGATCGTACTGGTAGGCCTTGAGCGCCAACAGCTTTTCCTTGTCGCCTTCGGCAGCATCGAGCGCGTCCTTCCCGCCCTGCGGCATGGAGAACGGGT
>CAYGRH010000320.1:0-3384 GCA_964352165.1 uncultured Hyphomicrobiaceae bacterium
ACGCTGATCGACACGGCCAGCACGCTCAATGCCATGCGCCCCGACATCATCGTCGTCAGGCACTTCGCGGCTGGTGCGGTTGAATTGCTCTCCCAGAAGGTCGATTGCGCCGTCGTCAATGCTGGCGATGGCGCGCATCAGCACCCCACACAGGCGCTGCTGGACGCTTTGACCATCCAGCGCGCAAAGGGCCGCATCGGCGGGCTGACGATTGCCATCTGCGGTGACATCATCCATTCGCGCGTGGCCCGCTCGAATATCCAGCTGCTCAACACGATGGGTGCCAACGTCCGCATTATCGCTCCCTCGACGCTCCTTCCCGCCTGCTCCGACCGTCTGGGTGCGCAGGTCTTCACCGACATGTGGCAAGGCGTCGAAAACGCCGACGTCATCATGATGCTGCGGCTTCAACGCGAACGCATGCAGGGCTCGTATGTCCCATCCAGCCGCGAATTCTTCCACTTCTTCGGCCTAGACCACGAGAAGCTCGGCCGCGCCAAGCCCGACGCACTCATCATGCACCCCGGCCCGATGAACCGCGGCGTAGAAATCGCTTCGACCGTCGCCGATCATTCCCGCAGCGTCATCCGCGAGCAGGTCGAAATGGGCGTCGCAGTGCGCATGGCCGTCCTGCAATCGGTCGCCGAAAACTTACCCGACGCCCCATGAAGGCGCCACGCGAGGTGAACATGAGCGGCCGGAACTCAAACGGTCACAATCAGAGTGGCAAAAACGAAGTCCGCCCGCTCAGCGAAAAGGTCAAGGCGCCCAGAACCCCGATGGTGTTTCTGAACGCACGCCTCATCGATCCTGAAACTGGCCGCGATGAACTGGGCGGGCTCCTTGTCCAGGACGGCCTGATCGCCGACCTCGGCCCGCACCTGCGCCGCAACGCGCCGGAAGGTGCCGCCGTCATCGACTGTCAGGGCCACGTCGTCTGCCCCGGCCTCATAGACTGCCAGGTGTTCACCGGCGAACCCGGCGCAGAACACCGCGAAACGCTGAAGACGGCCAGCAATGCAGCAGCCGCAGGTGGCGTCACGACCATGGTCGTCATGCCCGACACAGATCCCGTTATCGATCAGGTCGCCCTCGTCGACTTTATCCAGCGCCGCGCCCGCGATAACGCCTCGGTGCACGTCCACACGATGGCCGCCATGACCCGCAACCTCGAAGGCGAGGAAATGACGGAAATCGGCCTACTGAAGCGCGCTGGCGCAGTCGCCTTTTCCAACGGCAAATCCTCGCTGACGAACACCCGCGTCATGCGCAACGTCCTGAATTACGCCAAGGACTTCGACGCGCTCATCGTGCATCACTGTGAGGACCCGTATCTGGCGAAAGGCGCAGCCATGAACTCCGGCGAGGTCGCAACGCGCCTGGGCCTTCCCGGCGTCTCAAGTGTCGCCGAATCCGTCATCCTCGAACGGGACGTTCGCCTCGTCGAAATGACCGGTGCGCGCTATCACGCAGCCACCGTCACCTGCGCCGCAAGCATCGATGTCGTGCGCGGCGCCAAGGCGCGCGGGCTTACCGTCACCTGCGGCACATCCATCAACCACCTGACCCTGAATGAAAATGACATCGGTCCCTATCGCACCTTCTTCAAGGTCCGCCCTCCTCTGCGCCGCGAAGAAGACCGCCAAGCGCTGATCGCCGGCATCAAATCAGGCGACATCGACGTCATCGTCTCAAGCCACGATCCGCAGGATGCCGACGTCAAGCGAAGGCCCTTCGCGGAAGCAGCCGACGGAGCTGTAGGACTTGAGACAATGTTTGCAGCAGCCCTGCGGCTTTATCATTCAGGCGACGTGACGCTGATCGAGCTTTTGAAGGCGATGACCATTAATCCCGCAAAGCTTCTGGGGCTTCACACCGGCCGACTGCAGAAAGGCGCAATGGCCGATCTCATCGTGGTCGATCTTGACCAGCCGTGGGTCGTCAACAAGGATCTGCTACGCTCGCGCTCAAAGAACACTCCATTCGATGAAGCCCGCCTCCAGGGCCGCATTCTGCGCACGCTGGTTGCCGGAGAAACCGTCTACGAATACTCTTGAGAAGCTCCCGGCCTGGAGTGAGCCGCACTACGCGGCGCGGAGAAAAGCCGTTAGTCTACGCCTGTCTGCCCCCGCCCGCCTGCGCGAAATTCATCCGCCAGCCCACCATCCGGACAAACCGATGTCGATGTCGATGCTTGCCGCAGCCCTGATGGGATACCTTCTGGGTTCCATTCCCTTCGGCCTTTTGCTGACCCGTTTCGCAGGCCTGGGAGACATACGTTCCATCGGCTCAGGCAATATCGGCGCAACCAACGTCCTGCGCACCGGCAACAAGGGCCTCGCAGCAGGAACACTCGCCTTGGATTTGCTGAAAGGCACGGTTGCAGTCATCGCAGCCGGCGTCATCTGGAGCCCCGGTGCAGCGCTGATCGCAGGCATCGCAGCCTTCCTCGGCCATCACTTCCCCGTCTGGCTCAAATTCCAGGGCGGAAAAGGAGTTGCGACATACATCGGCGTGTTACTCGCTTGGACCTGGACCGGCGCGCTGGTTTATTGCGCCGTCTGGCTCGCAACAGCCGCCATCACGAGATACTCCTCGCTCGCCGCCCTGATCGCCGCGGTCGTCGCCCCGATCTACATCGCTTACCGCTATCCCGGCCCCATCGCAGTGGCAGCCGGCGTCATGTCGGCCTTGCTGATTGCCAAGCACCACGCCAATATTCGTCGTCTGATGAATGGCGAGGAGCCCAGGATCGGTGCCAAGAACAAATAACGGTCGATTAGCCAACGACGCTGGCGGATCTGCAGGTCAGACATCTGGGCAGACTTCAGGTGAAAACCAGGACCTGTTCACGGCCGCGCCGCTGCCCGTAGCCGAGATGACCGCGGCCGGCAGACTCGCCTGTCTCCGCCTCATCCGCTCCGAAAACGTCGGCCCCGTCACCTTCAGAGAACTCGTCAATCACTACGGCGGGGCGGAAAACGCGCTCAATGCCATCCCCGATCTCGCCCAGCGCGGCGGCAGGAAGGGCAGCATCAGGCTCTGTCCCGTCGACAAGGCCGAAGCTGAGTTGGCAGCCGCCGCGAAAGCTGGCGCCCATCCCATCTTCACGGTGGAACCCGGCTACCCTCATCGGCTTGCGGCAATCGACGTGCCGCCGCCTCTCATCTACGTCAAAGGCCGGTGCGAACTCTTGTCCGCTCCCTCAATCGGTATCGTCGGGGCAAGGCAGGCCTCAGCCGCCGGCCTCAAGCTGGCGCGGATTTTTGCTTCCCAGCTCGGCAAATCGAAACTCGTCATCGTTTCCGGCCTCGCCCGCGGCATCGATGGCGCGGCACACGAAGCGGCCCTCGAAAGCGGCACCGTCGCCGTACTCGCTGGTGG
>CAYGRH010000320.1:3394-4034 GCA_964352165.1 uncultured Hyphomicrobiaceae bacterium
ATCCGCCCGAGCACGAGGCACTTCACGCACGCATTGCCGAACGCGGCTGCATCGTGAGCGAAATGCCATGCGGTTTCCGCCCGCGCGGTCAGGACTTCCCGCGCCGCAACCGTCTCATCTCGGGCATATCTTTAGGCGTTCTGGTGATCGAAGCCGCACGACGCTCAGGAACGCTCGTCACCGCGCGCTTTGCTGCCGAGCAGGGACGCGACGTGTTTGCCATCCCCGGCCACCCGCTTGACCCCCGCGCCGAAGGTACAAACCAGCTTTTAAAGAACGGGGCGACACTGGTTACGCATGCAGACGATGTTCTCGAAGCGCTGGAACCGATGACCGGAATGGGAGGCCGCGCATTTCGAGAAATCGCAACGTTATCTCCCGAACCACCAGCAGCGCCGCGACCAATCACCGAGCCATCATCAAACGACCGCGACGCCGTTCTTTCTGCGCTTGGTCCCGCCCCCATCGAGATCGACGAACTAATGAGATCAACCAACCTATCGGTGCCAGTCATTCGCGCCATTCTGATCGAACTCGATCTGGCAGGACGTATCGAACGCCACGGTCACGGCCTCGTCTCGCGCATCGACTAAGGGAGCTTTCCCCTTAAGGCTCGCCAACAATCTCCCTCAAACCGCCA
>CAYGRH010000321.1:0-4006 GCA_964352165.1 uncultured Hyphomicrobiaceae bacterium
CCTACCGTCGGCCATCTTCGGGAGGGGCGGCTTCATCAGTCCCCAGACTTCGTTGGAAACCGTGATGCCGGTGCCGTTGAGATCCATGGAGAAGGGGGTGATGATGTGGGCCTTGGTGCCAAACCCTATGGTTGCTGCCAACGGCTGGCCAGCAAGCATATGAGCGCCGTCCAGTTCGCCAGTGATGACGCGGTCGAGCAGAACTTTCCAGTTGGCCTGCGCTTCGAGCGTGACGAACAGTCCTTCATCCTCGAAGTAGCCGCGCTCCTTGGCAACGGCGAGCGGGGCCATGTCGGTCAGCTTGATGAAGCCAAACTTCAGCTCATCTTTCTCGACATCGAGCATCTCCGCCTTGGCCGAGCTGATAGCGACTGCGGCGGAGATCGCCATTGCGCTTGTCGCGGCGATTAAGAGTTGCCGCATTCGATTGCCGTGTTCGCATAAGAAACTGGTCTTCATGTATTTCTCCTGCCGTTATGTTCGCCACCGGGGCGAACCGGACTGACCGAGGCCAGAAAACAAAAAACGCCGCGCACAGAACGGAAGACTGTCGTGTCTTCGTCCGTTGCGGCGGCGTTGCCGGTGCCCGCGAACGGGCGATGTTTTGAGGGACCTTCGTTGGCCTCACCAAATCATTAACGCATGATCCGTGCCAACTGTTCGCTGGTGCAGCAAAGCGTCGGCTTTGTGAGGTTTAGCTTCCGTTTCCGCGGGGGGCGTCGGGTAAGCAAGCCGTGGCTGGTTGCATAAAATTTCGCCAGAGGGCCTGCCCATTGTGCATTGCAATACGGCCTCTTGGCGCCGAGCCGCACTGCCTAGCCGTCGCAGACTTCACGTTTCAGCCGCATGGAAGCTTGCGACGTAATCCGCCACCCGATCGGGATCGAAGACTTTGCCATCAAAAAAGGCATCAGGGCCCAGTCGCAGATGGCCGCTGGTCGAGCCTACGGGCGTTTCCGATTGCAGGGCGCCCTCAACTTTGGAGTTGGCGGACGGCACCTCGACGCCGAGGGGTTTTAGTGCCGAACGATAGATGTCGGGTCTGTAGGTTGTGCGTGCCACGGTTTCTGCGGCTTCACTGGGAAGGACCTGCCCCCAGCGCACCATCTGGCTGTAGAACCATAGCGACTGACTGGTCCAGGGGAAGGTCGCTGCATTGGACGCGAAGTGTAAGAAGCCCTCGATAGGGTGAAGGGTTCCATCGCCGGTCTTCAGGCGTCGCGCCAAACAAGGGCGAACCAAGTCGATGCTCTGGCCGACGTAGTCTTCACGCGAAAGTAGCGCTGCCAGTTTATCCTGGTTGGCCGGTTCATCGCACCACTTGGCGGCATGGTAGATTGCCCGTACCAAGGCTTGCAGGCATTCCGAGTTCCTCTCAGCCCAGCCGCTGCGCACGCCGAGTACCTTCTCGGGAGAGTTGCGCCAGATGTGTGCGTTTGTTGTCAGAATGACTCCTGCGCCCTCGTTGGCGGTAACGGTGCCCCAGGGTTCGCCAGCGCAGAAACCGTCGATGTGGCCGCTGGCGATTGCTGCCGGCATCAGCGAGGGAGGCACGACGACCAGATCGACATCGCGGCCGGGCAGGATGCCTGCTGAAGCGAGCCAATAGGCCAGTTCGTAGTGGTGCGCTGAATGGGGATGGACTATTCCGAGTTGCAGCGGCGGTTGCCTGCCGGCCCGCTCTTGAACAACTTTCGACAAAGCCTCGACTGCGGCCATAGCGTGGAAGTTGTTTGCCTCCAGGTGCTCAGAGAGGCTGGTCCACAAGGCTTTTGACACGGTGATCGAATTCGCGCCTGTGCCGAGCGCCATGGGGACCAGCATCGGAGTCGGCAGCGGGCCGAGCCCCAGGTTGGATGCAACCGGCATCGGCGCGAGGATGTGTGAGGCGTCGAAGTGGGAGACGGCGAGTTTATCGCGGACGGTTGCCCAGGACGTCTCTCGTGAAAGGCTTAGTTGAATGTTCTCGGCTTCGGCAAAGCCAAGCTCGAGGGCGACCACCAATGGCGCGCAGTCAACCAGAGGGATGAAGCCGGCGCGGACCTCGCAAAGCGTAGCGCTCATGTACCGTCCTCCTCTCCAAGCAGACCAGCGGCCAGGGTCAGGCTCTCCGCAATTTCGGCGATGCGGCGGTTCTGGTTCATGGCAGTCTTGCGCAGCAGAGCGTAGGCATCCGGCTCACTCAAACCGCGCGTCTTCATCAAGATGGCCTTGGCGCGCTCAATTACCTTGCGGTCGGCGAGTTCCGATTTGGCGTCCTCAAGTTCCCGCTTCAACCGCTCGAACGCCTTAAATCGGATCATCGCGGTTTCAAGAATTGAGCGCACTCGCTCCTTTTTCAGGCCGTCGACAACGTAGGCAGATACGCCGGCTTCGATCGCCGCCTCGATTGCCGCCTGATCGCTGTGTTCAACGAACATTGCGATAGGGCGTTTGACGGCGCGGGACACCTCGAACATGTGCTCGAGTACGTCGCGGTTGGGGTTCTCCAGATCGATGAAAATGACGTCGGGGTCGATTTCTACGATGCGGCGCATAAGTTGCGTCGTCTCATCCAGCACTGTGACGCGCACGTTTCCCGCACCACTTAGTCCGTCCTCGATTATCGAGGCGCGGATGCGGTTTTCATCGATGATCAAGATGTGCAGCGACTCTTCGGCCATGGGCGCATCTTGTGTGCGCTGCACAAGAAACGCAAGAGAGCTTGATCGGCCCGTTTCGCAAAGCCGTCGGCTATCCAAGCGAGCCACCGCAACAACGCCGATGCACCCGGTTCATTCGAGGCTGTTCACGAAAGCAATGAGACTTTCGATCTGCGCCTGTGTCGCCTCGAACCTTGGCATCGTCTCATGGGGGGCGGCGATGCCACGTTCGAGTGGTTCGCGAAGGGACAAGAGCGGATGTCGCTTCTTCAAGTCCCGAAACGGAGGAGCGGCAGGATTTGGACTCGCAGTGCGCATGTCGATCGCGTGGCACCAGGCGCAGTTCTTCTCGGCAAGCGTCTTACCCTCTTGTGTGAGGCGGGCTGCCTGGGTGACCAAGTCACCGACTGCCGCGAGGCGCTCGAGTGCGGCTCTTGCACCGGACAAGGTTGGATCGATCGACAGGGCGCGCCGGAAATCCTGAACGGCGGCTGCATTCTTCGCCATGGCCTCCAGAGCATACCCCCGGTTGTTATACGCCAGGGCATACAGAGGGCTGGCTGCTATCGCAGCCGTATAATCGGCGACAGCCTTGTCGAGATCGCCCTTCTTTCGGTAGGCTAGCCCTCTGTTGTTCAACGCAACCGAGTTCTCGGGATTGCGTTCGATGACATGATCAAAATCCGTAATGGCTGCATCGAAATTCTCAGCAACTAATTGCGCATGCCCGCGCAAAATCCGATGGTTGGTCATCGCCGGGTTGAGGCTGATCGACCGATCGAAATCGGCGATCGCGGCTGCATGATTTCCAGCGACCAACCTCATCGTGCCACGTCCAGAATAGGCGCGATCATCTTTCGGGTTAAGCGCGATGGCTTCGTTAAAATCCTCGATTGCCTTCTCGTTGGCGCCTGCCTCCATGCGCAAAGTGCCGCGAATTCGATAGGCGCCAGCCCTTTCGTCAGGACCGTAAGCCGATCCCGTAACGACCTTCGTGCAGGCCTCAACGCGGTCATGTGCGGATCCCCGAGTCGTGCAATCCGATAATGCATCCGCTTGGACGTTCCCGGCCAAGCAGACCATCAAAATTGCGGCCATCACGAACTGCTTTGACATGGAAGGTGCCTCCTTATCGCTGACGGTAACTGTCGGAGAAGAACCGCCCGGGCTCATTGTGGTAAATCAATTTGCCTTGTCGCCATCGGGAGGAGGATGTCTTCGTCTGTGGTTGAAGCCGAGAGACGTGCTGCTGCTTCGGGTCAACTATTGCCAATTTTGTTGACGACAATCTCGGAAACAAACCCGCTCGGATCAGTGGTCGAGGTTCACTCCGCCCCCAGAAGTATAGATAGACGGACAGGTTA
>CAYGRH010000322.1:0-4003 GCA_964352165.1 uncultured Hyphomicrobiaceae bacterium
CCCCTGCGTGCGTGTTCGCGATTTCAAGCAAGCCTCGCCGACGCCATCATCATAAACGGAACCGAGCCCGAAGCCGCGGCAACCGCGGAGCTGTGCGCACGCCGACTTGAGTTCCCGCACCCGATCCTGTTTGCCCATGTGGAACCCGCTGGCCAGGCAGAGCACTACCGGAATCGAAAAGTCTTGGCCTTCGCAGGCATCGCCAATCCGGACCGCTTCTTCGATCTTTTGGAAAACCTCGGCGCGAATATCGCCGGGCGGGTCACCTTCCCCGACCACCACACGTTCACCGAAGCCGAAGCGCAAGATCTGCTGCAACGAGCCGCTGCAACAGGCTCAGAATTGATCACGACGGAAAAGGATTTGGCTCGGCTCCCCGACCGCGATGGTCCGTTCGGCGAGTTGGCCGAGCGAGCAACGAGCCTCGCCGTGGCTCTGCGAATGCGTATCGAAGGAGAACGTCAACTCAAATCGCTGATCCGCAGTAGCCTGGACAAGCCCCTGGACAGTGCAAAGTCAGTCTGACGATCCGCCGTCACGACGGTGCAGTTCCACATAACGCTGCATTGAAATTTCAGCCGTGCTGTAGGCCTCCTGAAGCTCCACGCTCCAGTATCGCAAATCACCCAGCGCGATCACGTCTCCGGTCGCGGCACAGCGCACGAAATCCCCCGGCGAAGTCACTTGGAACTCGCCGTCCAAATATTTCAGGCTGGCTTCGCCCTTGAGACCGAAAAACTTCTCAAAGCGGTTCATCAACGTCCTCTTATCTGGATAGGGTTCCGGTCCCTTCGCACGCGGCAACACGACGCGACTGCACTCCCCACGGCCCTGAACAGTCACCTAGAATGCTGGTTGCAGCCCCGCCGTCAAGTCCACTGACACCGCACCCAGAAGGTAAGCTAACAAGGGCTGCCAACAACGCCGTTTTTAGAAAAGAGAGCCCTGTTCCGGTGCCTTCTTGCGGCCCGCTGCTGGGGCTGGCCGAACCGGCTCGCCTTTTGCTCCGGGATCGGCAGTTTTTTGCGGAGGGCGCGGAGCAGCCGAGGCTTTGGATCCTGAAGCAGCCGATTGAGAAGCCACCCGTTCACTTTTGTCGGCACCCGAACCACTGCCAGCCCTCGGTCCCGGACCAGGTCCCGACCCACCGGCGATACGTCCACCTGCCACAGCCGCAACGCGCCCATCGGAAAACTCAATGTCGAGGCCCATTCCAGCCTCGACGTCCCCCGCCCGGCGCAGCATCGCCCCGCTGGCGCCGCGAACGAGGGCGAACCCCCGGCTCAAGACGCCCTGGTAGCTGAGTGTTCGAAGTAAACCGGCCTGACCATCGAGCTGCCGCCGCCGCCGTTCGGTCACGGCAGCCATTGCCGTCATCCGGCGCACGTCAAGAGACACCAGCCGATCGCTCGAATTCCCAATCCGTTGCCGCAACGGTGCCGGCCGCAACCGCCCGGCAGACTGATCGAGCCGTCGCCTTTGCTGGCTGGAAAGCCGCAACAAGGCTTCCCGGCCCTTGCCCACCAGCGCAGCCAGCCCGTCGCCCGCCCGGCTGATACGGTTCGTCAACAATCTCGGACTGAGGCGTGACGTGATCCTGGCCTGGCGCATACCGTGCGCCCGCGTATTGGCAAGCAACGCCCGGCCCAGATTTCTCTCTGCGCTGTCAAATCGTTGTCGGGGCAGCGCCAGCAGATCCTCGCGGCGCGGCAGACCGCGCGCCGAAGCCTTCAAATGCGTCCGAGCGCCTTCCAACACCCTGCGCACCGAGGTCTTCAGGCGCAGCTCCAGCTTTTCGGTCTGATCGACAAGATCAGAGAACATCGGCACGGCCCATTCCGCAGCCTTTGTCGGCGTCGGCGCGCGCGCATCTGCCGCCAGATCGATCAGCGTCCAATCGGTTTCGTGGCCGACCGCGGAAATCAGCGGCAGCTCACTTTCAGCGGCCGCCCTAACGACGATTTCTTCGTTGAAGCCCCAAAGGTCTTCGAGACTGCCCCCACCGCGCGCGACGATAAGAACATCCGGACGTGGCACCGGCCCACCGGGCTTCATCGCGTTGAAACCGCGGATTGCCGCCGCCACTTCGCCCGCGCACGTCTCACCTTGAACGCGCACCGGCCAAACGATGACGCGCGTGGGAAAGCGCTCCGTAAACCCAGCGATCATGTCCCGGATAACCGCACCGCTCGGGCTGGTGATGATGCCAACCACGCGCGGCAGAAACGGCAAAAGCTGTTTACGCGCCTCATCAAACAGCCCTTCTTTGCCCAACTGGGCCTTGCGCGCCTCCAACAGCGCCATCAGCGCGCCCACACCGGCAGGCTCCAGCGACTCAATGACAATCTGATACTTCGATGAGCCGGGGAAAGTCGTGATGCGCCCCTGCGCAATGACCTCCATACCCTCTTCGGGCCTGACCTTCAGCCGTCCCGCAACCCCTTTCCAGATGACCCCGGCCAGCACCGCCCGATCATCCTTCAGGTCGCAATAAATGTGTCCCGAGGCCGGCCGGCTGATGCGGCCCAATTCCCCGCGAACGCGCACATACGAAAACCCGTCCTCAAGCGTGCGCTTGATCGCACCGGCGATCTCGGAAACGCTATACTCGGGTGCATTGCCGGGGCTGCCGCCAGCGGCGCTACCACTGGCGCTTCCAGGCTTTGCAGTGTCGGCTGGAGTGTCATTGTTTCGGACCAATCGGGCCTCCGGTTTGTGACGACGAAGAAGAATGATACACCACCCAACTTCATCCGATAAATCGGGGGAACCGTTCTCCACCGTTTAGCCAAACCGAGCGACGCAAATTATGACCGCAACGAACGTCTTGTTGATCGGCGGCGGAGGCCGCGAACACGCCCTTGCCTGGGCGCTCGCAGCCAGCCCCGTGCTCGGAAAGCTTTATTGCACGCCAGGCAATCCCGGCATCGCCGAGCATGCCGCATGCATAAGCCTGGACGAAAAGGACCACGACGCCGTAGCAGCGTTCTGCGAGAAAAACGACATCGGCCTCGTCGTCATTGGCCCTGAAGCCCCGCTTGTCGCAGGCCTCGCCGACGACCTGCGCGCCCGCCGCATAAAGTGTTTCGGCCCCTCGGCCGCCGCAGCCCAACTCGAGGGCTCAAAGAGCTTTACCAAAAAGCTTTGCATTGAAAACGCAATCCCGACCGCCGCCTACGGGCATTTCCACGACGCCGAAGCCGCCAAATCCTTCGCCCTCAAGCAGCCCGTGCCCATCGTCATCAAGGCCGATGGCCTAGCCGCCGGCAAAGGCGTCACGATTGCCGAAACCCACGAGGATGCCGCACGCGCGATCGAAGACTGCTTTGACGGAAGTTTCGGAGCCGCAGGCGCACAGGTCGTCATCGAAGAGTTCATGACCGGCGAGGAAGCCAGCTTCTTCGTTCTCTGCGATGGCAAGAACGTGATGGCCCTGGCGACAGCGCAAGACCACAAGCGCGTCGGTGACGGCGATACCGGCCCCAATACCGGCGGCATGGGCGCGTATTCGCCAGCCCCCGTCATGACGGACGAACTCGTCGAACGCACCATGCGGGAAATCATCGAACCGACCGTAAGCGCCATGGCCGCCGCGGGAACCCCATATCAGGGCGTGCTTTATGCCGGCCTCATGCTTACCGACACCGGCCCGAGGCTCATCGAATACAACTGCCGCTTTGGCGATCCTGAGTGCCAGGTCTTGATGATGCGGCTGAAATCGGACCTGCTCATTGCTCTGATGGCATGCGCGGATGGAACACTGGGCAACATCAACCTTCGCTGGCACGACACCCCGGCCTTGACCGTAGTGATGGCAGCCCAAGGCTACCCCGGCACTCCGATCAAAGGCACGCCCATAAAAGGACTTGATGCGGCAGCCAGCCTACCCGGCGTCGAAATTTTCCATGCCGGCACCGCCAGAAGCGGCAGCGACATCGTGGCCAACGGCGGCCGCGTCTTGAACGTGACGGCATCCGGCGCAACGATCACCGAGGCCCGGGAC
>CAYGRH010000323.1:0-791 GCA_964352165.1 uncultured Hyphomicrobiaceae bacterium
TTGCGATGACCACTGCGCACCGTGTCGAACCGAACGAGGTCGCCATCCTTGGCGGTGCCAACATCGGATTTTTGCACCGGCCAGGCGCGCAAGGCTTTGCGGTCTATTGGTTCGATCGTGCCGCCGCCGCGGCTGCCTTCGCGGAAGATGCCCAGCAGGCGGCGTTTTTCGCGGGCAATGCGTTTGAGGGCGATGGCTTCAAAGCGGCAGCCCTCGACGTCGGGTTCGTCAAGTTCGGTGATGCGTGCCAGAACCTTGTCGCCAACACCGATGCGGCCTGCGTCTTCTCGAGCTTCCGGGTGATGCGCCAGAAGGAGGACGCCGGGGCGCTCGCCGTCATCGTCGTTCCAAACGGTTGGTCGGCAGAGGAGGTCGCCGCTTGAGTCGCGGCCGGTCACTTCGATGACCGTGACGGCAGGCAGTGCACCCTTCCGGCGCAATTCTTTGCGGTTGCCGGCCAGTTCGCCGTCTTCAGTCATTTCAGCCAGAAGACGTTTTAATTCGACGCGGGCCGGGCCCTTCAATCCGAAGGCTTTTGCGATTTCGCGCTTGCCGACATTGTCCTGAGCGCCTTCGATGAATGCGAGGATTTCCGCGCGCGAGGGCAGTGTGCCGGGTTCACGGCCGCCAACGCCGGATTTTGACGTGCCGCTTCCCCGGCCGGTCTTACGGCTCGACTTGCGGTCGGAAGTGGGGCCAGCCTTCTCTTGGCTATCGGGCTGACGGGGGCGGCGGGCCAAATTCCTGGACCTTTGATGTGGCAGCTGGCGTCATGCGTCGTTGTCGGCGTC
>CAYGRH010000323.1:801-3984 GCA_964352165.1 uncultured Hyphomicrobiaceae bacterium
TCTTAGCTGCCGGTTTTTTGGCTGCCGCCTTTTTTGCTGCGGGCTTTTTCGCTGCTGCTTTTTTTGCGGCCGGCTTCTTAGCTGCCGGTTTCTTTTTGCCCTTGCCACCGCCCTTTGCGATCCGCTCGGCCAGAAGCGCAATGGCTTCCTCGACGGTCAGCTGTTCGGGTTGTTTGCTCTTGGGGACTGTTGCATTGACCTTGTTGTGGCTGACGTAGGGGCCATAGCGGCCCGAGAGGACTTCGATCTTGCCGCCGCCGTCGGGGTGTTCGCCGAGGTCTTTGAGCACAGCCGGTTTGGCGCGCTGGAAACGGCCCTTGCCGCCACCGGCTGCCTTCTCGGCGAGCACGGTCACCGCGCGGTTGATGCCGATCGTGAAGACTTCCTCGATCGATTCCACGTTGGCGTACATGCCGTCATGCAGGACGAACGGTCCGTAGCGGCCTAAGCCCGCCATGATCGGTTTTGTGGTTTCCGGGTGGATGCCGACTTCGCGGGGTAGCGACAGTAACTTCAACGCGAGTTCCAGATCGACCGAGCCCGCGTCCACGCCCTTCGGCAGACTGGAGCGTTTCGGCTTTTCTTCTTTCGAGCCTTCGCCAAGCTGCACGTATGGACCGAAGCGGCCGGTGCGCAGGGTTACGGGTTCGCCGGTATCGGGATCATGGCCGAGGAGCTTGCCGTCGGGCGTGTTGGCTTCACCGCCTTCGTCCGATTGGCTGAGTTGGCGCGTATAGCGGCATTCGGGATAGTTGCCACAGCCGATGAATGCGCCGAACTTGCCCGAGATCTTGAGGCTGAGTTGGCCTTCCTTGCAGGCCGGGCAGGAGCGCGGATTACTGCCGTCTTCGCGCGGCGGGAAAACGTGGGGGCCCAGGATTTCGTTTAACGCATCGAGCACCTCGCCAACGCGCAGGTCCTTGATCTCTTCGACCGCGCCTGTGAAGTCCTTCCAGAAGTCGCGCAAGACATCCTTCCACTTCAGTTTGTCGTCGGAGATAAGGTCGAGCTTGTCTTCAAGGTCCGCGGTGAAATCGAACTCGACGTAGCGCTTGAAGAAGCTTTCCAGGAAGGCGATGACCAGCCGCCCCTTGTCTTCAGGAATGAGCCGCTTCTTGTCGATGCGAACGTAATCGCGGTCCTGGAGCACTGCCAGTGTGGCGGCATAGGTGGAAGGACGGCCGATGCCGAGTTCTTCCATGCGCTTGACGAGGGTTGCCTCGGTAAAGCGGGGCGGGGGCTGCGTGAAGTGCTGGTTCGTTTCTACAGCGTCGGTCTTGAGCGGCTGACCGGCTTCAAGAGGAGGCAGCCTGTTTGAGCCTTCGTCGGCCTCGTCGGGGTCGTCCTTTCCTTTGGAGACGGACTGGCGTTCGTCGCGGCCTTCTTCATACAGTTTGAGAAACCCGTCGAATTTGACGACGGAACCCGAGGCGCGGAAGCCGTAGGTCTTGCCGTCGCTGCCATGGACTTCGATTTCGGCGGTTGTCTGTTCGAGTTCTGCCGATGCCATCTGGCTTGCGACCGAGCGCTTCCAAATGAGTTCATACAGGCGAAGCTGGTCACGTTCGAGATAGCGGGCGACCTTCTCGGGCGATCTTGCAGGGTCGGTTGGGCGGATGGCTTCGTGGGCTTCCTGCGCGTTCTTGGCCTTGGTTTTGTATTCACGGATGAAGGGCGGCAGGTAGTTCTTGCCGAACTCTTTAGAGACCATTGAGCGGATTTCGGCCACGGCCTCCGGCACGATCTGCACGCCGTCCGTTCGCATATATGTGATGAGGCCGACCGTCTCGCCGCCGATATCAACGCCTTCGTAAAGGCGCTGGGCGATCTGCATGGTCTGCTTGGCTGAGTAGCCGAGCTTGCGGGATGCATCCATCTGGAGCGTCGATGTTGCAAAAGGCGGATAGGGGTTACGCTTGACGGCTTTTTTGTCGACGGAGGCGACCTTGAAGGCTGCGCCATCGATGGCTGCCTTGATAGCAGTGGCGGAAGCCTCATCCTTGATGTCGAGCTTTTTCAGCGTCGTGCCGGCAACGGCCGTAAGGCGGGCTTTGACTTCGGCTGCACTATCTGTGCGCAGGTCGGCCAGGATGGTCCAATATTCGTCGGTCTTGAACGCCTCGATCTCGGCTTCTCGGTCGCAGACGAGGCGCAGGGCGACGGACTGCACGCGGCCAGCAGAACGTGCGCCTGGGAGTTTGCGCCACAACACGGGTGAAAGCGTGAAGCCGACGAGGTAATCCAGCGCACGGCGGGCCAGATAGGCAGATACCAGCGGTTCGTCGATGGCGCGCGGTTCGCTCATCGCCTTCAAGATCGCCTGCTTGGTGACGGCGTTGAAGGCGACGCGCTCGATCGGCATTCCCTTTTTGATGGCACGCTTTTTTTCCAGCACCTGGAGGATGTGCCAGGAGATGGCTTCGCCTTCGCGATCAGGGTCGGTTGCCAGAATGAGCTTGTCGGCTCCCTTCACGGCATCGGTGATTTCCTTTAATATTTTCTGGGACTTACTATCGACGTCCCAGTGCATCTCGAAGTCGTTGTCGGGCTCGACTGAGCCGTTTTTCGACGGCAGGTCGCGGACATGACCGAAGGACGCGATCACCTTGAAGTTGGCTCCGAGGTACTTGTTGATCGTCTTTGCCTTGGCGGCGGATTCAACAATAACGACGTTCATTTCCGTCTTTCGGGCTGGTGCGCCGGCGTCATATCGGACGCGTGCGCTCTGGTCGCTGACGCTGCTCGCTTCTCAGTATCGTTTACGAAGGGGCGCGAGGCCGGATCGCTATTTCCGGCGATATCGGGATCGCCGGGAACATGGTTGAACGATGGGGCGAAGTCAAACGCATGTCGCGAGCCCTTGGAAAAGACCGTCATTCCGCTATTGCTCTTTATGCGGGTAATCTGTATTAAACGTATATCAATAGTTGTGATATGTCTGCTTTGATTAAAAGGGGGATGGTGTGTCCGCAGCAGAGCGAATGACAGGAACTTTCGGCCAGGGGTGTAATGGTTCGGACGCGCAATATGTTGAGTACATCGCGGACATGATCCTTGAATTGCAGGGGCTGGCGCAGCGGAGCGGACATGATGAGTTAGCGGCTCAACTGCTTGTTGCATATGAGGCGGCCCGCCAAGCGGGAGATGCCGGCGGAGAGATGGGTGACGCGGCAAGCGAGATCA
>CAYGRH010000324.1:0-3983 GCA_964352165.1 uncultured Hyphomicrobiaceae bacterium
GGTGTGGCCGGATTATGGGGGATCAACACTGCCAATGCCCCACCGGCGCATGCGTCGATCCGTTTGCGTCGTAATTAGTGCGCTTGCTTGTTGTGGTGCAATACGTTGGTGAATTGGTGGTAAAGCTGTGGCGCCTGCCTGCTTGGATTGGGGAAAATGAAATAATTGCCCGGCAGGACTGAGCTGATCCGGCGCGCGAATTTGTCAGTTTTGCAACAGCAACTCGCCCTGGCGCATCTGGAAGCTTTTCAAGCGGCCCAGGAAGCTCATTCCGAGAAGGGTAATATGCTGGCGGCCCGGTTCAGCGACTGATCCGCGAACGTCGCGGACGGTGATGCCACCGATTTCGATTTCATCGATCATGACAATAGCGGCGCGCGCGATGCCATTGGCTGTGCGCGACCGCGCCGTGAAATCTGCTGGTGAGACGAAGATGCCGGCGCGTTCGGCGTCCTCATAGGTCAAGGCAACCATGGAGGCGCCGGTGTCGACCATGACGTCGATCTTGCGACCGTTGATGTCGGCTGGGGCGAAGAAGTGTCCGTTGCGGCCTGCTTTCAGCCGTACGGAATCGCCGATACCTGTCGCAGCGATGCGGGATGCTTTTTCTTCGGCGACGTGGCGCTCAGCGAGTTGTTCAGCGGAGGGAAGTCCGAGGATGCCTGATGTCACCGCTTTGAACTGATCGAAGTTTGCCAGGACGACGGCGATGATCACTGCAACGGCGGCCCAGCTCATCGCTTCGCTGATGAGCGTCTTGGTTCCAGACGACATGGACATGACGCGCCCTCATATTACCGGCATGCAAGACGCTGAAAAGCGTGCCGCGTTCCGGCCCGGACCTGACGGGTCAACTTCTCAGCGTGAGGAAATCTCCTGAAAACTCATATGAGATGAGACGTCTTAAGAAACTCATACCGAGCAAGCTTTCGTTAAGACTGCCGGGTTTGGCCACGAGGGCTTCGACGTCGCGCACTTTGATCGGCCCGATGGCGATGACTTGCAGCCGGATGGGGGCTGCAAAGGCAGTTCCGTTCGCGGTTCTGACCGGAACAGTGTAATTGAGCTTTCCGGTATCGACGCCTGCGCGTTCCGCGTCGGCAGGTTTGAGCACGACCGTCGTGGCACCGGTATCGACCAGCATAGAAATCGATGTTCCGTTGACCTGACTGCGCGCGACGAAGTGGCCGTCGAGCCGCTTGCGGATGCGGACGGCCGAGCCTGCGCCCTCTTCGCCTGTCACAGTCAGAGCTGTTCCGGGCAGGCTTAATTCCACGGCCAGCCGGTTGGCTGCGATCGATACTTCGTCGCGGAAGGAGTAGCCGAGTATCAACGCGAGGAAGATGCCGACCCAAATGCCGAAGTGGCCTGCGGCCTGGCGCAGACGTCCGGCGTACCCGGACATCAGCGCGATGACGAAGAAGCTCGACAGAACAAGGCCGGCAATCAGCAGCCAGCGTTCGGTTTCGCCCAAGTCGGCCACCGCGCTCGTTTCACCTGTGAGGGCGTAAAAGATGCCGACAAGTGCCAGGAGTATAACGACCAGCCAGCCCAGCATTGCGCGTCATGCCCCCCGCTCAGTTGCAGGATCAGCGGCGTTCGCCGCCGGTGACGTTGCCAGCCGCGCAGCTTTTGCGGTCTCTGCGCGCGCCGGCAACTCGTCCATGATTTTGCGGCGTTCGGCAGGTGTCATTTTCGCCCATGCCGTAATCTCCGCGATCGAGCGCCAGCAGCCCTCGCATAGGCGATTGGCCTGGTTGATCTGGCAGATATCGATGCAGGGCGTTTCCATTGTCGTTTCGCGTTCCGTGACACATTGCGGCGTAAGGCATGCTGCAAACGATTAGATGCTGCCGTGATGACTACTGGAGGGTGGAGGCTACTAGAGGCTATGTAAGCGGGCGCGCGCTGCGATGCAACTTGGCGGCTTCCGGCTGCATGTTGGCGGGGGTGTGGGCGGTGAACTTCTAACGCGCGCCCCACGGTTTATTGATGGTGCGCCAGAGCACTGCGGTTAGACGGCCGCTGCCTGATGATATCGTCCTTGAGAGACCATTCGCGGTGCTCTCGTTGACGATGATGCGTGGGCCTCGGGGTGGCGGTGGCGCTCCCGCCCCAGTGGCTGCAACGGCGCGACAGATTGAAGGACGCGCGATTTTGGCAGCATGACGATGGCTTCGGTGCCTTTGCGCAATTCGGAACGAAGTTCGAATGTGCCGCCGTGAAGCTCGATGAGGCTTTTGACGATAGGCAAGCCAAGACCGGTTCCGCCTTCGGCCGTCTGGTGGGCCAGCGAGCCCTGACCGAACGCCTGCAGCACTTTTGGGATTTCTTCCTTGGGGATGCCCGGTCCTGTATCGCGGATAGACAGGAGCTGGCCACCATCCGGTGTCGAGCCGATGGTGATGATGATGCGCCCGCCGCGCGGTGTGAATTTGAGCGCGTTCGACATCAGGTTGAGGCAGATCTGGCGGACGGCACGCTGGTCGACCCAGATCTGCGGCAGGCCCGGCGTAAAGTCTTCAATAAACTCGAGACCTTTGTTCTGAGCGCGCAGCTTCAATAGCCTGTGGCAGTCCTCGGCCACATCGGACAGACGCATCGGCTCTTCGTGCAGCTCATAGCGTCCGGCCTCGATGCGCGACAGATCAAGGATCTCGTTGATCAGGTTCAGCAGATGGGCACCGCTTTCGTGGATGTTGCCCGCATACTCGCGGTAGGTCGGGTTCGGCATGGGCCCCAGGATCTCGGTCTTCATGACCTCTGAGAAGCCCATGATGGCGTTCAATGGTGTACGCAGTTCATGGCTCATGGTGGCGAGGAAGCGCGACTTGGCTTTGTTGGCGGCCTCTGCCCGGCGGCGCGCTTCATCCGAGATTGATTTTTCTTCTTCGAGTTCGGCAATCAGCGCGTCCTTTTGGGCGCGGAATTCCAACATTGCCAGAGCAGTCGAGTTCAGTCCCTTTGCGAGGAAGATGAAGTAGACGTGGACACCGACAGCCATCGAGGCGAGTGCGAAGTAAAACGGATCGTTTAACATCAGCAGTCGGGCTGCGACGGCCAAGGTCATCGGGATTGTGCCGGCATAGAGGATCGGCATGATCGTCGAGGCAAACGTCATGCGGATCGCGAGGATCACGATCAGGGTCGCAAAGATGAAGACGTGCGAAGAAAACACGAAGGCATCGCCGGACGCTGTTTGACTGCCGATGCCAACGAGTGCAAAGCAGGCCCATGTGACGCCGTTCAACAGTTCGGCGATGACAAAGCGCCGCTTCCATTGGCGGATATTGATCTCCTGGCGTGGTGTGGCCAGGAACCGGCGGCATAGTTCGAGCAGCAGCACCTTTGCGCCGATGACGAGGATGACCCAGGTTGCTGCTTCCCATGCGGAGGCCCAGAAAACGGAGGCGATAGAAAAGATGATCGACAGCGCCGGCATGGTGACGGCGGCACCAAGTTCGTTGCGCACGAACATCGTTAGAAGTTCGTATTCGAATTCGGGTTTGACGGTTGTGCCATTGATGAGGCGTTCGCGCTGGTCGCGAAGGGTATCGGACGTGCGCATGCGCGCGTCGCGGCGTCCGCGAAGCCGGGCGATTTCATCGGATTTGGCCTTCGTGTCCATTCCGCTCGCTAACCGGGTGGTTTCATCGCTCAAGTCAGACCGTTTGCGCGATCAAAAGCGATGGCGTCGTCAAGCCTCATGTAACCGCGCATCATCGGGCCAAGCCGAAGGCGCGCGGATCTGCGTACGGTTAATTTCATCCAAATTAGCTAACTTACCGTTTACACTCGCTTTTCAATTTTAAGGGTAGGCTATGCAAGGGTTAGGGAACCTTAAGGGGCTGCGGCGGCCCAAGTCACTGTTGGGGCTTATCGTGTTGATCGCTGCAGTCATCATTTCAAGGTTGATCGACGGGGGCGGCTCGGGCGGAGGCGCCCTCAACGTGGAAGGGACAGCGCGCGTGGTCGATGGCGAC
>CAYGRH010000325.1:0-3957 GCA_964352165.1 uncultured Hyphomicrobiaceae bacterium
CCACGAAACGCAATTCTTTTCCAGTAGTGATGCGGTCAGACGATGGCCGTCAAGCGGCAGTGCGGGGCGTCTGCAAACAATCTACTCAGTCTGAAGGTTACTGTAACGCAACACGAGCCGACCCTATGAGCCTTTCGCGCTGATCCTTGAAGTCCGTTCGCCAGCTTTGCCATTTGTCCGGGGCAGGCGCGATTGGGTTATGGCCTACTGCGGCGTGGTCTGCGCGTCCCAACTGCTGGCTGCGGGCTTGGCTGGCTTCGGACGGGCCTTCTGCGGATTGCGTTCCTGCTGTGCCGGCTTCGTCTGGCCGGCATTTTTCTGCGGCTTCATCGCGTCTTGCAGTTGCTGCGGATAAAACACCGCGCTGGGCCGGCCGCCGCGCGCGCCGATCCCTGCCGGCGGGCCGGAAACGGACTTGCCGTTCTTCGTCTGCGTCGAAAGCGTTGAGGCCCACCCGGAGGGCGCGCTGCCCGGCGCGGTAGCAATTCGCGCCAGTCCGCTCGCCATGTCGATGGCCAGGCTTGTGCCGCGCACGACGTTCTGGCCCTGGCTCAGCTCAACATCGCCTCCCACGTCGACCGTATTCTTGACGACATCAAACCGGGCCCATTCCCCTGATGCCTTTTGCCCATTGTCGGAGGTAATCTTCACATCGCGCTTGGCTTCGATTTTCGTCAGCTCGGGTGCTTTCGACTTCGCTTTCGTATCGGCGTCTTTCGCGCCTGCGCCCGTGTCGCCGAGTGAAGCATCCCCGCTGTAGTGCGCGACCAGCTCCGGCGTCCGGATCGTGAAACCGCCTTGCTTGGCGATAACATTTCCTTTGAAGGTGGCCGTCTTTGCATTGTCGTCGACGACGAGGCTTCCCGCCTCAATGTCGACGGGGGCATCAGGATCGGTGACGAAGGAGCCAAGCCCTGAGGCGGTCGACGCCGTCTTCGGTTTGTCGGATTTTTTCTTGTCTTTGGCTTTGCCGCCACCGGGCACCAGATGCGCGGTGATCCGCCCGTTCGAGCCGGCGTCCTGCGCCGCAGTCAGCATGGTCATTTTGCTTGTCCGGTCGATGCTCAAACGCTCGCCGCGCAACACGTTTCCCTCTTGCAGAACGATGACGCTGCCGGTCAGCACGGCGGCATCGGACTTGGCATCGAGTTCGGCCAGATCGGCGCGCGCACTGCGCGTGGTTCCCGAAGAAATAACGACATTGCCCGAAAGCGTTGCGCGTTCATCCATCGGCAGAAATACCGCGCTGTTCGCTGTGACCTGCTGGTCCGCCCCGCGCCGCATGGCGATTTGTTGGGGCGCAATAATCCGCCGGATCTTTCCCGACGCAGCGCCTGCGCCAACAATGCCGGTGTTCGCCCCGCCGTCTTTTGCTGTTTGGTTTTCGTACTCGATATCGAGGATCTCGGTTGCCAGGAATGCATCGTCCTGCGCAGCCTGCACCGAACCGGTAAAGGTTGCGCGCGCTTCTCCATCGCGGACGCGAAGCTCTTGTGCGTTAACCGTGACAGGTGCCTTGCTCGATCCCATCATCATGGAACCCGCCACCGCAGGTTTTTCGGCGGGTTGCGGTTTAGCGTTCTCCGGCTTGCCTGCGTCATCGTTATTGGGCGTGAGTGTCGCCTGTACGTTGCCTTTGAAGTCAGCAGCCTTCTCGCGCCTATTGATCAGCATGGAGTTGGCAGTGATACGGCCCGTCTTCATGGCGACATCGACGGGCGCATCGCTTTCGATAGTCGAATCTTTCGACTTGATGACCGCCTTGGACAGCCGCGCACGCGTACCGTCCTCGCCATCGATCTCGATATTGCCTTCCAGTTCCAGGATGGCCTTGCGCGTTTGATAGGTGCCGCCGTCAGCCTTCATGACGGTTTTCAGTTTCTTGGCATCCGTCAATTCGCCGCTGATGCCGCGCAACGTCACGACGTCGAGATCGGTGAAATCCTGCTGCGCGGTCTTCGCAACAAAGAAGTAGCTTCCGCCGTCCTTGGTGAACCCGTCGTAGCGCGGGTTGTCCATCGTCAGGTTTTCAGGCGTGATGCGCGGAATAGGGATCGAGGGTAGAGCAGACGACCAGTCTGAAGAGCGGAATGCGGAAATCCCGTAGGCCGCGACAAGACCGACGCAACAGATCGGTAGCAGCACGCGCAGGGCGCGAACCCGTATCGTGTTCCAGCGCGCATTGCGGAACTGACGCGCTCGAACGGCATCGACCAGCGCCGTTCCGGTCTCTCTCGCCTGAGTTGTGGATCGCGCGCGATCGGATGTCATCGCCATCGGCGTTTAGGGCCCCGGTTGGAAGTCCTGGTTCGAGGTCATGCGAGACGGACCCGTTCAGCCAGTCAGCAGTGGCAGCTTTTCGCCGCCTACCAACCGACGCCCGCCCGCGACAGCCCTGTCGGATTGTGCATCGCAGAATCAAGCCGGAAAGTCGCTGCTAATTTGGGTGATATTGGGACTTGCGGCAACAAGCGCGAACACTGCGGGTTTATTCAGTGGGAAAAGATGTCCATTTCGCCGAATCCGCTGAGATCGAGTTCCGCGCGCGCGGGCAGGTAGTCGAATGCCGCCTGCGCCATATGCGAGCGCTCCTGCCGGGCTAACATAGCATCCAGTTTGGACTTCAAGCCGTGCAGATAAAGAACGTCGGATGCCGCATAGGCAAGCTGCTGCTGGGTCAGTTCACTGGCAGCCCAATCTGAGCTTTGCTGCTGCTTTGACAGCTCGATCCCCGCCAACTCCAAAACCAGATCCTTCAGGCCATGCCGGTCGGTATATGTGCGAACCAGCTTGGAAGCGATCTTGGTGCAGTAGATTGGCGTCGTCACGACATTCAGATAGTGCCGCATGACGGCGACGTCGAAGCGGGCGAAGTGAAAGACTTTGAGCACGCTTTGATCTGTGAGCAACGCCTTCAGACGGGGCGCTGAATAGTCGCTGCCATCGAACTGCACCAGATGGGCCGTGCCATCGCCGCCTGAAAGCTGCACGAGGCATAACCGGTCACGCAGCGGATTGAGCCCGAGCGTCTCGCTGTCGACCGCGACGCCATTGGGAAATGAAAGACCGTCGGGCAGGTCGCCCTTGTGGAGCTTGATGGTCGGGCTGGTCATGGCTGTGTGTTCCGTGTGCTTGACTGTTTGCGGGCCAACAAACCCCAAGCGAGGCCCCAACACAACCGGCGTATTCGAAGTGTCCGCGGAGTTGCGCGCTATCCGTGGGCCATGTCCTGGCAGGTTCGATTGTTTCAAAGGCGGGCCGAAGCGCTGGTTCCAAAAGAACAACAGCCGTCGTCTCAGAAGAATATCAGCGCAATTCCCGTTATGATGCACGCACCAATCGCCGCTGCTGTCACACCTCGCGCCGTGGCGTAGGCGCGCACGAAAAAGTCGAGCGTCTCGTTGCCTGTTTCTGCATGCTTCACGACATGGACGACGTTATCGCCTTCAACCTTGGTGTCGTCTTCGACGAGGTCGGCAAGCCCGGGCATGAAGATCGAGCACAAAAAGAAAAACGCGATGTTGTAGACGGCAGCAGCCAGGCCGAAAGCTGCCACAGCCCAGATCCAATCGAAGCCTGGCCCACCGGCTGAATTCACCCAGGCGAGCCCCGCCAGAAAGGCAACTGCGCCAAACCCAAGCGCCGTCCACCAAAGCATTTGCAGCGTGCCTGCCGTATTTTTCCCAGTATCAGCCATGCCCGTCCTCGCAAGGTCCGAAGCAACCCTATCCCATCATCCGATTGCAGCAAGTGGTCCGGCGGGATTGTGGGGTCGGGAAGCGAAACCGAGATCCACGCCGGCTTGCCGAGTGTGGACATAACGCATTTCCGGAGAATTGAGCGGTTTGTCCCATCGCGCGTGCGGCCGTCGCGCGGAACGCGTGTCGCACGCGCAATCAATCAAAGACTACATTTCAGGAGGATCTCGTGGCCCGCCCCAGAGTGCGCGTGCGGCCG
>CAYGRH010000326.1:0-3950 GCA_964352165.1 uncultured Hyphomicrobiaceae bacterium
AAACGCAACTGTGGGATTCAGGCGCGATCTGCCTGTAGCTGACCGATAAGTTTCCTGCCTCCGGACTGTGCGTTGCAATTGGCGAACCTGAACGCGGCGCATATCTGCAATGGGTGATGTTCAACAATGCCGTCATCGAACCCTCGATGATGGAAAAGTTCGCCAAAGTCGAACCCAACCCGGCCTACGGTCACGGCAGCTTCGATCGCATGATCGAGGCACTCAAAGCCGGCCTTGAACCCGGTCCCTGGGTCCTGGGTGATCGCTTTACGGCAGCCGATGTGATGGTCGGCTCCGGCGTGCATTTCCTGGAAACGTTTGGCATTCTTGGGGACGAGCCTCTGCTCGCCGACTACGTGGCACGCTGCCGCGACCGCGAATCCTTCCAGCGTGCAGCCGCCTTGGACGTGTGATAGAGCACAGAGCCTTCGCCGATTCACCACGCAGCAGAAAGCCCCATGATCATGACTACGCGCGTCTTCAAGGATCATGAATTCCACGACCCAGACTACGCGAAACAATGGGCCGAGCAGCGCGCACCAAATGCCGAGCGGCTCAAGCTGTTCGATCTCATTTTTGGAAATCTCGCAGCTCTCAATCAGCCCAAGGCGCATATCGTGGAACTCGGGATCGGCCCTGGCTACCTCGCCCATCATCTCCTATCGCGCATGCCGCATATCACCTACGAGGGGCTCGACTTTTCGGCCGCCATGCTCGAAGTCGCGCGCGGCAATCTCTCCGCTCATCTCGAAAGAGTGACGTTCACGCAGGCCGATCTGACCACCAACAACTGGACGGCGTCTCTCTCAGGAAACCCCAATGCAATCGTCTCGACATGGGCGTTGCATGATCTGGGTAGCGCAGACACCACGGCATCGGTTTACGCACATGTGCACGAAGCACTTCCCCCCGGCGGCGTCTTCCTGAATGGCGACTTCATCAAGCCTGATGGCTCCCCATTCGAGTTTGAACCAGGGCGCTACGAGCTTGCCAAACACCTCCAACAGTTGAACGCTGCAGGCTTTGCCGATATCGCAAACCTGGGAAACTTTGAAACGGAACTGGAAAATCCCACGCCGGCTCAAAACTATGTTTGCCTGTTCGCACGCAGGGCCAACGGCTAAGCCCGGTTACGTAAAACCTCAACGGATCGCGACATGCAACTTTCCAACCGTCCCGAAGACTTCCCAGGCTTCTTCCCCACCGTGTTATGGGTCGGCGTCGGCGTATTCTTGTTCTGGACAACGCCGCAGTCAGCATTCCTGTCCTGGCAGGCCCTCGTCTATTTCGTGTTTGGAACGATCGCCGTCGGCATCGTCTTCGGCGTGCTGGGCAAAACCATCCAGCGGCGCATTCCAGGCCTCGATCCGGCAAGGCGCACCGAGCGGCAGGCCGCCGACCCGATGATGCAGACCCTTGGGACATTGATCGGCGCAGCCCAACTCGTGCTGGTGTACTTCCTCGCCAAGGCCGTGATCTCGCAGATGCTTTTTCCGATCGCAAACGCTTAGGTAAATCAGGACCAGCCAACCTTCCGGTCGAACGGAATACCGGGCAACGCCAAGCGCGCGTTATCACCACCCAGGAATGAATTGGAAGGTTCGAGTATGACGACGCGACACAGACAGTCTGAGACAGACGACCTCCTGCGCCAGGGCCACCAGAACCTGCACGACGCAAACTCGATCTCCACCGCAACGGTTCTGACCGCCATCGTGTCAATTGCAGCACTTCTTTTCTCGGCCATCAGCCTGTATCAAACGGTCCTTAAACAGGCCAACCTGTCCGTCTTCGTTCCCGATGTGGTTTCCTACACGCGCGATCCGAACGGAGGCTACGAGGTGGTCGTAATTCCGATCTCCATGGTCAACAGCGGTGCCCGCGATGGCGTCGTGTCTTCAATGGCTCTGAAAGTTCGCAACAAGCAGTCCGGCCAGGAGCAGGAATTCGAAGCAAGCTTTTTTGCCGAGCCGGGCTACTTCTCCACCAAGGAAGACCTGCAGGCCGGATCGACGAGACCGAAGAGACCCTTCGCCCCGGTCAGCGTCACCGGCCGCAGTGGTGCGTCCGAAACCGTGCGCTCTTATCCGCGCGAAAAAGCCAGCAAGTTCGTCATCGACAAACAAGGCACTTTCGAATTCGAACTGACCTCACAAATGCAGGCTGTCGACTCCATCGATTTCATCGACCAGTTCGCAGTCTCAAAAATCGCTCCGATCACGTTCACCACCACATTGCCTCCCGTCCCGCCATATTTCGACGGCCAGATGATGAGCGGACAAAGCGTCAGGCTATTCGGACAGCGAAACTAACCGCCGACTAATGATCGCGGGAAAACCATCGACGAAGCGAAACGGCAAAATGACCGATCCCAGTCCCAGCGCCAGTCCCAGCACCAGTCCCGGCACCAGTCCCGGCACCAGTCCCGGCACCAGTCCCGGCCCGACCATCGATTTCTGGTATGAATTCGCAAGCACCTACTCTTATCCCGCCGCAATGCGCATGGAGAGTGAAGCGGCCAAATACGAAGTTCTCGTCCGTTGGCAGCCGTTTTTGTTGGGACAGGTTTTCAAGGCGCTCGGCTGGGCAACGTCGCCGTTCAATTTACAGCCAGCCAAAGGCCGCTACATGTGGCATGATCTCAACAGAACTTGCTCACGGCTGGGACTGGCCTTCCATCGGCCCGATCCGTTTCCGCAAGAAAGCCTTCTGGCTGCACGCATCGCTTTAAGCCTGCCTGACAACGCGACTCGCGCCGAATTCTCGCGGCGCATCTTTTCTGCTGAATTCGCCGACCGGCTTGACATCTCCGATCCTACTATCGCGCGATCCGTTTTATCCGACATGAGCCTTCCGGCAGACAAGGTCCTGGCCGCGGCCAATGAGACAGCCACCAAAGCCGCGCTCAGATCGCAGGTGGATGAAGCGGTTGCACTCGACATCTTTGGCGCCCCGACATTTGTAACGGCCGACGGCGCAGTGTTCTGGGGTAACGACCGCCTTGACGAAGCTTTGCAGTGGGCCCATCGCACAAGCACGCATTGATACCGTTAGTTCATCCGGCAGGCATGGCCTTTCCGGCAACCTTGAGGATGTCCGATGCCTTCGAAATCACTCAACCGTAAAATTCGGCATCGTTCCAACCGGCCGGCCTCCCAGCAGCGCCAACGACCGAACCCGGCCCGCCGCCGCTTTTGGCGCATCCAGGCAATCCTCGTTTTGCTCGGGATCATTTATCTCGCCTTGCACTGCGGCGTCACCTATTTCGCCTATCTGGCGGCAGGGCCCGTGCCAGCCGCAGTGACCTTCGTCACGATGGGTTTTGGAGATGCCTATTGGGCTTGGGCATGGTGGAACGCTGAGCCTTATGAGTACGCACGCGCATTAGCCTTCAACGCTGCGATCATGGCCTGGGCCTCCTGGCTGGCCCGCCCTTGGACGGGACCCGCACTGGCAAAACTCGCCCTAGCAGCCCACAAGGCCGAATTTGCCGACCCGCGCGACATCATTGAACCGCGGGAAACAGAACGCGAAACCTCTCACGAGCGCTATGACCGAAAGCACGGCGCACACCCCGACACGGACCGCACGGGCGGGGCCGCCTGAGCAAGCCGCCGCTGTTTCGCGCAAGCGAGCAATGGGTCTGCCCGCCCGTTGCTTTCGGGCGACACCGCAGCGCATGAAATCAGGCTCGGCCCAGCTTCGGCAGACGGGCGAGTTGCCTTTCATGCAACATTCCGCTGCCGATTTTTCAGCCCCCGCCAACCTATTTCAGAGGCGGCAAAAAAGAGACGTCCCATGTTTGATCAGCTCGTTGCCGAATTTGAGCGCAACCCCGCCGCCTTGTCCATCATCGGCGTGCTCGTTGTCGTTTCCATCATCATCATTGCCTGGTCACTAGGCCGGCAGTCGAAGACCGCAAGCAAGGCCGGCCCCGCCAAACCCTCCAC
>CAYGRH010000327.1:0-3940 GCA_964352165.1 uncultured Hyphomicrobiaceae bacterium
CCCCTGGCCAGACCGCGCAGGCAGGAGCCGGACGCAAGACGTCATCGTCCATCGACGAGCAGCGCCAGAACGAATTCCAGATCCTGGCGAAGCGTCACCTGAACGATCTCCGACGCGAAGTCCCAATCGAGTATCGCTGAGTGACGCCCGCCGACGTCGACACAGCAGATCAGGCAGGAAACCGCTCCCGCTCTGCTGCCCCCTCTGCTTCATGGCCCGGTGATGTCGTCCTCGCCCTGACGATGGGAGACCCCTCGGGGATAGGTCCGGACATTGCTATTGCGTCCTGGCTTCAACGTCACCAACGCGAGGTTCCCGCGTTTGCCTATTTCGCCGATCCCGAAGCCGTCGCCACTCGCGCCGGCGTTCTCGGCGTCACCTTGCCAACCCGCATCATCGATAACCCGCGTCAGGCATCAAACGTTTTCGCTGACGCTCTCCCAGTACTGCCAGTTGCGCTCCGCTCGGAAGCACCGCCCGGCAGTCCGGATGTCGCCAACGCTGGCGCCATAATGTCGGCAATCGAAAGCGCCGTGGCAGCAGCCGTCGCGGGCGATGCGGATGCCGTCGTCACGAACCCGATCGCCAAGTCCGTCCTCTATGCCGCCGGATTCAAGCACCCAGGCCACACCGAATACCTCGGGCACCTCGCCGCCCACTATGCTCCAGCCGAGCCCCATAGCCCCGTCATGATGCTGGCAGGCTCCGACCTGCGAGTTGTACCGCTGACGATCCATATTCCGCTGAAAGACGTGCCGCAACGCCTGTCGACAGACGCAATTTTGAAGACGTGCCGCATCCTGGATCACAGCTTAAAAACAGACTTCGGCATCGCCAGCCCCCGCATCGCCGTTTGCGGGCTCAACCCGCACGCGGGCGAAGACGGCACCATCGGCACTGAGGACCGCGATATCATCGCGCCAGCCATCGCAACGCTGCGAAAAAGCGGCTTGAACATCGTAGGTCCCCTGCCCGCCGACACCATGTTTCACACGCAGGCGCGAGCGCGCTATGACGCAGCCCTCGCCATGTATCATGACCAGGCCCTCATCCCGGTCAAGACGCTCGCCTTCGACACCGGCGTCAACATCACGCTTGGCTTGCCGTTCGTGCGCACCTCGCCGGATCACGGCACGGCGTTCGATATTGCTGGAACCGGCAAAGCCTCGCCAGACAGCCTGATTGCAGCGCTTCATCAGGCATCTAAAATCGCACAGCAGCGCAAGAAGACCCAAGCGGCAGATCCATGACGGCAAGAGCGGGAAAGCCCGGCGACAACCAGCCTCAAGATGCATCACACGGTGATGATCGAGTTGGAGCATCCACCTCGCGATTAGACAAATCCGGTGCGAGCCCGGACGGACTGCCACCGCTGCGCGACGTGATCCGCAACCACGAACTGGCAGCGAAGAAAAGCCTGGGCCAGAACTTCATCCTCGATCTCAATCTGACACGCCGCATTGCACGCGCCGCTGGCCCGTTGGAAAACCGCACAGTGATCGAAGTGGGCCCTGGCCCAGGCGGATTGACACGCGCTCTCTTGCTGGAAGGCGCTGGCCACGTGCTCGCCGTCGAACGCGACGACCGCTGCCTGCCCGCGCTCGCAGAAATCGAAGCGCGCTATCCCGGCCGGTTATCCATCGAGCCAGCAGACGCGCTGAAAACAAATTGGCCCGAACTCATCGCTGCCCGGACCGGACAGCCTACGCAAGATGCCATCATCGCAGCCAACCTTCCCTACGGCATCGCCACGATGCTGCTGATCGGCTGGTTGGAAACCGATCCCTGGCCGCCCTGGTTTTCCCGCATGGCACTCATGTTCCAGCGCGAGGTGGCAGACCGCATCGTCGCTGAACCAGGCACAAAGGCTTACGGCAGACTGGCGGTCATTTCCCAGTGGCGCACCAAGGCTCACATCGCAATGACGCTCAAGCCCGATGCGTTTACACCCCCGCCCAAGGTTGCATCCGCGGTCGTCGTGTTCGAGCCGATTCCCGATCCGCAGCCAGCCTGCAATGTCCGCACGTTGGGTAAAGTCACAGCCGCCGCCTTCGGCCAGCGCCGCAAAATGCTGCGCCAGAGCTTGAAGTCACTCGTGCCGATGCCGGAACTCTTGCTGAATGCCTGTGACATCGCACCAGACCGCCGCGCGGAAACTTTGAGCATCGAGGAATTCGGCCGGCTTGCGCTTTATCTAGACACCCACCCGGGCTAGCGCTGACGCACTGTCTTGATCACAAACTGGCTTGCAGCTTGGACACAAAGTCCGCCAAGCCGGGCTGGCGTCTGCGCCGTGCGCGCTCGGCCATCAGAACCGACCGAATGATACACAGGCTGTCTTCGACATCGTCGTTAATGACGACATAGTCGTACTCGTCCCAGTGCGAAATTTCAGCCGACGCCCCGGCCATGCGCCCTGCAAGAACGTCCTCGGTGTCCTGATTGCGCGCCCTCAACCGCTGCTCCAGCGCCTCGCCAGACGGCGGCAGAATAAACACGCGAACCACGTCATCAGCCATCTTTTCGGCGAGCTGCTTGGCCCCCTGCCAGTCGATGTCGAACAGAACGTCTCGACCATTCGCAACAAGCGCCTCGACTTCTGCTCTGGGCGTACCGTAAAGATTGCCAAACACCTGCGCCCATTCGATGAGTTCGCCGTCATCCCGCATCGATGCAAATCGCGCCTTGTCGACAAACACGTAGTCTTTGCCATCGATCTCGCCCGGCCGCGGTGGACGCGTGGTCGCTGAAACCGACATCGTCAGCCCGTCGTCGCCATCCAGCAGGCGCCGGGCAAGCGTGGTCTTTCCAGCACCCGAAGGCGACGACATCACCAACAGCAAGCCGCGCCGGGTGATCTGGCTACCCGTTTGCGTCATCATCGCCTCACTCAATATTCTGAACCTGCTCGCGCATTTGATCGATGACCACCTTGAGCGCCATTCCGGCCTGGGTCGTCGCCTCATCGCCGGACTTGGAACAGACGGTGTTGGCTTCCCGGTTGAACTCCTGAGCCAGAAAATCAAACCGCCGCCCCACCGCTCCGCTTTCGCTCAACAACTCGCGCGCCGATGCAATATGGGAACGAAGCCGCTTCAGCTCTTCCTCGACATCAAGCCGCGTTGCAATCAACACAGCTTCCTGATGCAGACGGTTTTCATCTAGTCCGCCATCCGCCTCGCGCAACCGTGCAACTTGATCGGCCAGACGCCTGCGGACCGCATCGATGGAGCGTGCCGGTGCCGTCTCGACAACGCCAACAAGCCGCTCGATCTCTGAGACTTGATTACCGATCACTTCGGCCATCCGCCGTCCTTCGCTTTCACGAGCGGAAACGAGGTGACCAATGGCTTCATTCAGGCTTGCCAGAACGGCACCGTCGCGCTCCTTGGTGTCTTCGCTGTCGTCAGCCCCATCGACGACCTCGAGAACACCTTTCAGGCCCAACAGGCCTTCAACGCTGAGAGGTCCGCCTCCAATCCGCTCGCGCACGCGCTCTGCAGCTTCAAGCACCTGTTCGAGCGCGGCCTCATTCAGTCGGATTTCCGCAATCCCGGTTCGCTTTTGCAGCGTCAAGGTTGCCGATACGTTGCCGCGCATCAATGCCTTTTGAGCAGCTTCGCGGGCTTTTTGCTCCAGCCCCTCGAACCCGGGCGGCAGCCGCAACCGAAAATCGAGCCCGCGCCCGTTGACGCTGCGCACCTCCCAGAACCAGCCCTTATCCCCCAGCGATCCCTCGCTTCGGGCAAATCCCGTCATGCTATTCAAGCTCATACCTCACCGACCGCTGCAAATGTCGTGACAAGGTCTTTCAGCCGCTTCTGCCAAGCGCTCACGAAAAGGCCCGCGCGCACCATAATCAGGTCGCACGAGCAATGAAACAGCCAGTGTATACGTTTACAAAAAAGGCTCAGCGCGGTTTACGCGCCGGCAGCGGAAC
>CAYGRH010000328.1:0-3924 GCA_964352165.1 uncultured Hyphomicrobiaceae bacterium
TCCGGCAGCCGCCCCAAGCGTCCCTCGCTTGATGACGAAGACAAGCATCTGTATTGAACCGCCGGAAAAAAGTTGCAGCTAGATTTCAGACCGTGCAATCGCTGCCCCTGCCCTCGCCAAGACTGTGCAGCCCTGAATCCCGACTAAGCCCTACCCTTCGCCTTCAACGCGGCATGCGCAGCCGATAACCGCGCCACCGGAACCCGGTAGGGCGAACATGACACGTAGTCGAGCCCGATCTCATGGCAGAACACGACTGATTTCGGATCGCCGCCATGCTCCCCGCAGATGCCGATCTTGAGATCGGCCTTCACATTGCGCCCGCGCTCTGTGCCGATCCGCACAAGCTCGCCCACGCCATCGACATCGATCGAAACGAATGGGTCGACTTCGAAGATGCCTTGCTGAACGTAGCTTTCCAAAATCGGTCCAGCATCGTCGCGCGAAAGTCCCAGCGCGGTTTGCGTCATGTCATTCGTGCCGAATGAAAAGAACTCAGCGCCCAGGTCACCTTCGGCGATTTTGTCGGCGATAAGCGCACAGCGCGGCAGCTCGACCATGGTTCCGATATCGTAATCCAGCGTCACGCCCGTCTCCGCTTCGACGTCCTTTGCAACCTTGCGGATGACGTCAGCGAGGATGTCGAACTCCCTGCGATAGACAACAAGTGGGATCATGACTTCGGGCTTGACCGGCTTGCCGGTTTTTTTCGCGGCATTGACAGCCGCTTCGAAAATGGCCCGCGCCTGCATCTCGGGAATTTCCGGATACCGGATCGCAATACGGCAGCCTCTGAAACCAAGCATCGGGTTGAACTCAGCAAGCTCGCTCACCCGGGACTGCAGTTTCTCGACAGGCACGCCGAGCGAGGCAGCAACCGTTTCAAGTTCCTTCGCCTCATGCGGCAGGAACTCATGCAGCGGCGGATCAAGAAGGCGGATCGTCACCGGCAGCCCGCCCATGATCTCAAACAGCTGTTCGAAGTCTTCACGCTGCATCGGCAGGATCTTTGCGAGCGCAGCCCGCCGCCCTTCTTCGCTATCCGAGCAGATCATCTCGCGCATGGCGAGAATGCGCGCGTCATCGAAGAACATATGCTCAGTGCGGCAAAGCCCTATACCCTCCGCCCCGAATTCGCGCGCCTGCGCTGCATCCCGAGGCGTATCGGCATTGGCCCGCACACCCAGCGTCCGCACCTCGTCCGCCCAACCCATCAGCGTACCGAAAGCACCTGACAGTTCCGGCTGACGCATCTTTGCTTTGCCATCGAGCACCTGGCCGGTTGCCCCGTCGATGGTAATGATATCGCCTTTGTTGAAGACCCTCTGCCCGATCGTCATCGTGCCGGCCTTCGCATCGATGCGGATCGCGCCTGCACCCGACACGCATGGCCGCCCCATGCCGCGCGCAACAACGGCCGCATGGCTTGTCATGCCGCCGCGCGCCGTCAGGATGCCAACGGCCGCATGCATGCCGTGAATGTCTTCCGGTGAGGTTTCAACCCGGCACAGAATGACATCCTTGCCCTGGGTCTTCATGGCCTCGGCCTCATCGGCAAGGAACACGATTTCCCCGCAAGCAGCGCCGGGCGAGGCAGGCAGGCCCGTCGTGATGACGTTCTTTTCGGCATCGGGATCGATCGTCGGATGCAAAAGCTGATCGAGCCCGGCGGGATCGACGCGCATTACCGCCTCGTCCTTTGAAATCACGCCCTCTTGTGCCATCTCGACGGCAATCTTGAGCGATGCCTCGATCGTGCGCTTGCCCGAGCGGGTCTGCAACATCCACAGTTTGCCGTCCTGGATCGTGAATTCGATGTCCTGCATGTCGCGATAGTGCGATTCAAGCGTCGCAAACACGCCAGCCAGTTCCTTGAAGGTCTCCGGCATCAATCCCTCGAGAGACGGCATCGCTTCACCTGCTTCCGCCCGCGCCTCTTCCGTCAAGGGCTGCGGCGTACGGATGCCCGCAACAACGTCTTCGCCCTGCGCATTGACGAGAAACTCGCCGTAGATTTCACGCTTGCCGGTCGAGGGGTTGCGGGTGAAGGCAACACCCGTCGCACTCGTCTCGCCCATGTTTCCGAACACCATGGCTTGCACGTTCACTGCTGTGCCCCAGTCCTCGGGAATATCGTGCAGACGCCGGTAGGTGTTCGCTCGTGTATTTCTCCAGGAGCCGAATACTGCAGCAATCGCGCCCCACAACTGCTCACCGGTGTCCTGCGGAAAAGAACGATCGATGTCGCGTTCCACCGCCGCCTTGTAGCGCGAAATAATTTCACGCCAGTCATCGGCTGCCAGATCGGTATCCAGCGTGAAGCCATTGAGGTTTTTGAAGTCCTCCAGAATGTCTTCGAACACGCCGTGATCGACACCCAGCACGACATCCGAATACATCTGGATAAAGCGCCTATAGCTATCGTAGGCAAACCGCTCGTCGCCCGAGTGCTTGGCAAGCCCCTCCGTCGTCTCATCGTTGAGCCCGAGATTGAGGATGGTATCCATCATCCCCGGCATGGAAGCGCGCCCGCCTGATCTCACCGAAACAAGTAGCGGATTGTCGACATCGCCGAACCCGGCACCAACGACTTTTCCCACTTCGTCAAGCGCGCGGTCCACTTGGACGCGCAGCCCTTCTGGAAGCTTCCGGCCGTTGTCGTAGTAGGCCGTGCAGACTTCGGTCGTGATGGTAAAACCGGGGGGAACGGGCAGGCCGATGTTCGACATTTCCGCAAGGTTGGCACCCTTGCCGCCAAGCAGATTGCGCATGTCCGCGCGCCCGTCTGTACGTCCCGCTCCAAAAACGTAAACCCAGCGCGGATTGCTGCTGCCATCTTGATCGGCCATATCGGTAAGCTCCGTGTAATGGGTGCCGTGAACGAGCCTCATTGAAGCCCAAACAAATCAGCCCCGTCAGGTCACTAAGCACCTAACGCCTGCCAGCCCCGATGGCCACATGGCGATTTGTCTTACGGTTTAGAGCGCCGGCTTGTTGTGCTTCAACAGCACCCCCCTTCATCAGTCAGAAACCCTCCTCGATAGGTACAAAACCGCCTTTGACGAAGAACGGGCGATGCCCCATGTTGCCGCCTTCAATCCCAGCCGGCCCGCTTCAACCCACCCCTCTCACTCCGCCGGAGCTTAAGCCCCATGACAACGCGCAACACCGGTTCCAAGTCCACCACGCGCCCGGACAGCACCTCTCACCTGCAGGAGGTTCTCAAGCAGATCGACGCTTCCCATGATGAAGCCCTGGAACGGCTGTTCTCCCTGTTGCGAATCCCCAGCGTCTCAACCGACCCTGCCTTCGCCCCCTCCTGCCGGAAAGCGGCCGACTGGTGCGTGACGGCCCTGAAGGATATCGGTTTCGATGCCGGCCTGCGCGAGACGACAGGCATGCCGATGGTCGTTGCCCACGACCGCAAGACGGTGCCCAAGGGAATGCCGCACGTCCTGTTTTATGGCCATTACGACGTGCAGCCTCCCGAGCCTCTCGAACTTTGGAAGTCCGATCCCTTCGATCCGCAGATCGTCAAAGATAAGCAGAACGGCAAGGTCATCGTCGCGCGCGGTGCCGAAGACAACAAAGGCCAGCTCTCGACATTCCTCGAGGCAGCCCGCGCCTGGAAGGCTGTCGCCGGCGAACTCCCCATCGCCGTTTCAGTCCTGATCGAAGGCGAAGAGGAATGCGGCTCCCCATCGCTTCCCGGTTTTCTCAAAAAACACGGAAAGGAGATCAAGGCGGATGTCGCTCTCGTCTGCGACACGACCCAATGGGACAAAGACACCCCCGCGATCACCACCCTGCTGCGCGGATTGGCAGGCGTCGAAATCGTCATCAAGGGAGCCGACCGCGATCTGCATTCCGGCCTCTACGGCGGGCCAGCAGTCAACCCGATCCGCGTCCTCACCCATATCCTTG
>CAYGRH010000329.1:0-3921 GCA_964352165.1 uncultured Hyphomicrobiaceae bacterium
AGTTTCGCAAAAGCGTCGGACACGGCATCGGCATCGATCGGCTGGTCTGCGCCGTGTCCGAATATTGTCGGGAAATTCTCCGGTTGCAGCTTGCCGACCATGACGTTTGCGTCGGTGACCGTAAGGGGGCCGCCGCGGCGGTAGCAGAGTGGGCCGGGGGAGGAGCCCGCACTTTGCGGGCCGACTTTTAAGCGCTGACCGTCGTAGGTCAGGATAGAACCGCCGCCTGCTGCGACCGTGTGGATCGACAACATGGGAACGCGCAGACGGATGCCCGCGACGCGCGTTTCAAACGTGCGTTCGTATTCGCCGGCGAAATGGGAGACGTCCGTTGACGTTCCGCCCATGTCAAATCCGATGACGCGGTCAAAGCCTGCGAGCTTTGCTGTCTCCGCCATGCCGACGATTCCACCTGCGGGACCGGAGAGCACCGCATCGCGGCCATGAAACAGGTCGGCTGATTTCAGGCCGCCCGATGACGCCATGAAAAGGACTTTAGGGCCTATGGATCTGCCGTCCCCCGTTGCCTCGCCAGTCGACAGGGCGGCACTGACGTGTTCAACATAACCGCGCAGGCCGGGTGAGAGATAGGCATCGGCGACGGTGGTGTCGCCGCGTCCCACGATCTTGATCAGCGGCGAAACTTCATGGCTGACAGAGATCTGAGAGAAGCCGGCTTCACGCGCGATTTCTGCCGCGAGGCGTTCATGGTCGGGGAAGGCATAGGCGTGCATGAAGACGATAGCGCAGGCTTCTATGCCTGCCTTTCGTGCAGATTCCATCTGCATGCGCAAATGGTCTTCATCAAGCGGTTGTTCGATTGTGCCATCGGCCAGTACGCGCTCGCGCGCGCCCACGACGCCAGTATAAAGTATGTCCGGTTTTACTATGCGTCGCGCGAAGATTTCGGGACGGGACTGATCGCCAATTTCAAGATGATCTTCGAGGCCCTTGGTAATGACCAGAAGGGTGGGCGTTCCGCGTCGTTCAAGCAGCGCGTTGGTCGCGACGGTCGTTCCCATCTTCACAGATGCGATCAGACTTCCTGGGATCGGTTGTCCTGCCGGGACATCAAGGAAGCGCCGGATTGCTTCGATTGCCGCGTCGTCATAGGCCTGCGGATTAACCGACAACAATTTCTTCGCGTCTATGCTGCCGTCGGGCCTTCGGGCGATGACGTCAGTGAACGTGCCGCCGCGGTCTATCCAGAAATTCCAGGCGGCTGGCTGGGACGCGCTCCGTGCATCGGCGAAATGCGAAGCCGGACTTTGAGGGCCCGCACTTCCAGATGCCGCGTTGGGAGAGTGAGGACCACCTGTCATTGACTGCCGCGCGCCATGTCCGTTCAACCGAGAGCATCAGCTATCGGCTCGCGGGTGGTGCGTCAACGTTATGGCCTCAATTGCCGCTCATCACGGAGGTTATCGTCGGAGCTTCCAGAACCGGAGCCTGGACGGTTTCGGCGCGGGACGTATGCGTCCAAAGCGCGACGGCGGCTGAGGCGGCGATCGCCAGCAACAGAGACTTCATAATACTCCTCCACTCGGTCCGGCTTATCGTTGCCGCGCCGTTTTGTGGATGTCTGCCGGTGGGGTTTGTGTGAACCGTGCCGGTGCATCCCGCTTTATTGGGGCCGCTCTGGTCGCATCGCTTCACGTCTTTGTTCACGCACGTATCAATCGACGCTTCTCGACCCGGCGGCCGCTGCCCTTGTCGGACAGATATAGACCTAAAGACTGGAGGTAATATTGTGCATCGTCAACTGATCGCGTTTTGATTCGAGAAGTTATCAAGCGCTTTGAGCCGAACACTGATCAAACTTGCTTGATGAACGTGCGTACCCGCAAATTCAGTCTGATCCAGGCGACTTGCTCGCTTCTTGCCGCATTGGCGGGTTCTATGGATGGCAGAAAAAGGGTATTGCGGAGATCATGACATTCAACGCCGAGAACTGCGGAGGTTCAGCAGTGGCGGACGGCACACACTCGCGAAGTCTGATTGGAGGGTTGAGCCGTCTGGTGATGGCGCCTTTCTCCTGGCTCCATGCTGCCGTTTTCGGGCCGGCCAAACCGGCAAGCAAACAGCTCGCCTTCACGATCGCGTTCGTCAGTTTGGCTGCGAAAATGGCCAAGGCAGACGGTGTTGCAGTCGGGGTCGAGACCGAGGCGTTTGAAACCTGCTTCTTCGTTCCTGAAAGTGAGCGGGCAAATGTGATGCGCGTGTTTCACCTCGCCGCACAGGACGTTGCCGGATACGACATCTACGCTGAACGGATTGCAACGCTGCTGGCCGATGAAAAGCCGCTGCTGATGAATGTGTTTGAATGCCTCTTCAATATTGCAGCCGCAGATGGTGTGCTGCATCAGTCGGAAGAGGCCTTCCTGAAGACGGTTGCCGAAAAGTTCGGATTGAGCGACGCGGACTATCGGACAGTGCGTCAGATCTTCGTGCGCGATCCCGACAACCATTATCTCGTGCTGGGCGTCGATCCTGCCATCTCGGATGAAGATTTGAAAACCCACTACCGCAACATGGTGCGCGAAAACCATCCCGATAAACTTGCGGCAAAGGGCCTGCCGCAGGAGTTTCTGGTGATTGCCGACCGTAAGCTTGCAGCCATCAATGCGGCGTACGATGCCATCCAGGAACAACGCAGTTTGGCACGCGGATCTGCGACTTCGGTGATGTGATGAGCCTGATTGAGAGCCCTGACAGCCCGCTGGTCAGCCGCGTTCATGCCTCGCCCAACGTGGAGCCGAGAGCCGGTGGCATGACGCCGTCTATCCTGCTGTTGCACTACACGGGAATGACGTGCTGCGAAAAAGCCATCGACTGGCTATCGCGGCCGGAAAGCAAGGTGTCGTGCCATTACGTCATCGACGAGGCCGGGGCCATTACCCAGATGGTGGCCGAAAACAAGCGCGCATGGCATGCGGGACGGTCAATCTGGGCGGGAGAAACAGACGTCAATTCCGCGTCGATCGGCATCGAGATCCATAATCCCGGTCACGATGACGGATATCCGGATTTCCCGGCGGCTCAGATGCAGGCCGTTATGGAGCTATCGCGCGATATCGTGCAGCGCAATTCAATCGAGCCCCGGCATGTGCTGGCGCATTCGGATGTCGCGCCCGGGCGCAAGATCGATCCGGGCGAAAAATTCGACTGGGCGTGGCTTGCGGCGAATGGCGTGGGGCATTGGGTGGAGCCTGCAGGCGTCGGGCCTTTGATCGGGGCTGTGTCTCATCTGCAAAACACAGATGACATCGCTCGCGCCCAAAGACTGCTCGGCCAATACGGCTATGGGATCGAAGTCAGCGGCCGCAACGACAAGGCTTCGCGCACGATCGTTTCGGCGTTTCAACGGCATTTCCGGCCGGCCCGCTTCGACGGGTTGATCGATGCCTCAACCGTGGCAACGGTCGAAGCGCTGCTCGATGCATTAAAGCTTCGTTCTGGCGTCTCTTGACGAGGCTAGGGGAAACGCGCACCTAAACATCCACCAGTCGGCTGGACGGCCGCTGTGCTCGGCGTTGGCTTTGTGGCCAATGCGCCTGGCACAGAGGAAAGTCCGGGCTCCATGGCGACAGGGTGGCGGCTAACGGCCGCCGGGGGCGACCCCAGGGAAAGTGCCACAGAAAGCAAACCGCCGGTGAGGGGCCTCGGTCCGTCAGCGGTAAGGGTGAAAGGGTGCGGTAAGAGCGCACCGCGCGGCTGGTAACAGCCGTGGCAAGGTAAACCCCACCCGGAGCAAGACCAAATAGGGGTGGCCAGATGCGCGCGGGGCAACTCGCGCGGCATCGAGCCCGTCGCCAGGCGCGTCACCCGGGTTGGTTGCACGAGGCGTCTGGCAACAGGCGTCCCAGATGAATGGCCGTCGCGGAAGGTTCGCCTTCCAGACAGAACCCGGCTTACAGGCCG
>CAYGRH010000330.1:0-3903 GCA_964352165.1 uncultured Hyphomicrobiaceae bacterium
GTTCAGCAGAACGGGTGCTGCGATGCTCCCGGTCGAAGCTGCCGCAACCGCGGTATCGGGCGCGGGCACTGGCGGCGGGGCTGTCCTGACAACAGCGCGCGTCGCAGCCGACGTGTCGACCGCAGCGCTTACCGGGGCCTGAGAGGCTTCGCGCTTGCGCGCTTCCCGCTCGATCTTGCGCCAATTCGCAACCGCGCGTGTGTGGTCTCGATAGGTTGCCGTGAACGTGTGCCCACCAGTCCCGTCGGCTACAAAATAGAGGTTCTTGGTCTCAGCCGGCTGCAAAACCGCTTCGATCGCCCTGCGGCCTGGATTAGAAATCGGCGTCGGCGGCAACCCGTCGATCTGGTAGGTGTTATAAGCTGTCTTCTGCTCAATATCCTGCTTGTAGATCGGACGGCCCAGCGAGCCTGCGCCTCCAGCGATACCGTAGATTATGGTCGGGTCCGACTGCAGACGCATGCCCTTGCGCAGCCGGTTGATGAATACGCCGGCGACTTCCGCCCGCTCATCGACTTTGCCGGTTTCCTTTTCAACGATGGACGCCAGCACCAGCGCCTCCTCCATCGATTTTAGTGGAAGATCAGCTTGACGGTTTTCCCAGGCTTTAGTGACGACGCGTGTCTGTGCATCCCGCATCTTGTCCAGAATATCTTGGCGCGCCATGCCCTTGGAGAAGCTGTAGGTATCCGGCAACAGGGATCCTTCGGGCGGGATTTCGTTGATTTCACCTGTCAGATCAGGAGCCGCCCGCAAGCGCTCTACAATTTGCTGGCTGGTCAGCCCCTCAGGTAGCGTCACCTTGTAGAGAACTCCGCGCCCGGTAACGATGGCCTCATAAACCGAGGCCATGCTCTCGCCCGGCTCCACCTCGTATTCGCCCGCCTTCAATTCGCGCCGGTCCAGTCCGGCGACATTCATCGCAAGCTGGCTGAGGATGAAGACGAAACGGTTGGATATCACGCCCTCGTTTTCGAGAATCTCAGCAACCTTCAGACGGCCTGATCCCGGCGGGATGGCCACGGTGCGTGTCTCTGTCAGCGGGCCCTGCGTCTTGAACTGGTGCTGCACGACAAACAACCCGCCGGCAACCAGCCCCAACGCGATGACGATCATCGTCAGGACACCACTCACCAATCGGATGAAACCGCTCAATGGTTTGTTCTCCCGGCGTCTTCGCCGCCCGCTCGGTCGCTCCGGCGCGCGCGACGGCTCCAGAAATTCCGCCGGGCTGCGCGGACGCAGGCTCCGGCTACGATTGGTCCCCATACTCAAGGTCGGCGGATCCATACGGCGAACACTCATGCCGAAACTCTCTAAATGTGCAGGCGGAGCCTCAAACGTCAGCTCCAGCGCTTCCGCATCCCGCGCAACTCCGAAAAACAAGAAACTCTACCTCAGCAGGCGTTCCACTTTTGCAGCCGGCTCGCTTCCGAGGCACTTGGCTGCTGACACGACACGATTCGTGCTTGCGTTGGCAGAGACTAGGCGATCAACCCGCCATTCAATAGGAATCCTCAACAGATATTCACGGCGAATCTAAGCACATCGCGCAACCGATTGCGAAAAGCCCGGCATCAACAAACGTTCTCGCCGCACGAGCTGGAAACATGCCGGGCTTGCCCGATACAGTTGATGCCGACGGTAGCTGAAATTATGGCAAAACCACGTTGCGCGAGGCGATCTACTGCAGGCGCGACGTCATTCGCATCGCCTGCGCTTCAAACGCCAGCCTCAGGAAAGTAGTTATGATCGATTGTGGCTTTACCCAGCCTGCAGAAATCGATCCGCGACGAGTGGTCCGCTGGAACCAGCTTCCGCGGTCAGATCACCCATTATTCGACTCGCTGCAGGATCAACGATGCATTCGTCCCGCCGAACCCGAACGAGTTGGACAGAACAGTGTTGATTTCGCGCTTCTTGGCAACGTGCGGCACGAGATCTATCGCGGTTTCGACGGAAGGATTGTCGAGATTGAGAGTCGGCGGCGCGATGTTATCGCGAATGGCCAGCGTCGAGAAGATCGCTTCCACGGCTCCAGCCGCACCAAGCAGATGGCCGATTGCTGATTTGGTCGACGACATGGCGAGCTTGCCCGCCGAGTTGCCGAACAAACGCTCTACAGCGCCTAACTCGATCTCATCGCCCATCGGCGTCGACGTGCCATGCGCGTTCACATAGTCGATGTCGCTGACATCGATGTCAGCCCGCTTCAACGCGGCCTTCATGCAGCGATACGCGCCATCCCCGCTCTCAGCAGGTGCCGTGATGTGATAGGCGTCTCCCGATAGCCCGTACCCGATGATCTCCGCATACATCCTCGCACCGCGCGCCTTGGCGTGCTCGTACTCTTCCAGAACGACGATTCCCGCGCCTTCGCCGATGACGAACCCGTCGCGATCCTTATCGTAGGGGCGCGATGCCTTTTGCGGATCGTTGTTGTAGCCGGTCGAAAGCGCGCGGCAGGCTGCAAACCCGGCCAGCGCGATGCGGCAGATTGGGCTCTCCGTTCCACCAGCGACCATGACCTCGGCGTCGCCAAGCTGGATAAGCCGGGCGGCATCTCCGATAGCATGCGATCCCGTTGAACAGGCCGTCACCACAGCATGGTTCGGCCCCTTCAGTTGATGACGGATGGAAACGTAGCCTGATGCCAGATTGATCAGCCGACCTGGAATAAAGAACGGGCTCACGCGGCGGGGACCCTTCTCCTTCAGCAGGATTGAGGTGTCGGCAATTCCCGACAACCCGCCGATGCCAGAACCGATCAGAACACCTGCACGCTCTTGCTTTTCAGCCGTGTCGGCCTTGAAGCCGGAGTCGGCAAGCGCCTGTTCGGCCGCAGCCATGGCATAGACGATGAAGTCGTCAACCTTGCGCTGTTCCTTGGGCTCCATCCAATCGTCGGCATTAAAGTGGCCGTCTTCCTTTGCGCCGCGCGGCACAAAGCATCCGATCTGCGAGGCGATGTCGGACACCTCGAATTCCTCGACGCGACGCGCACCGTTCTTGCCTTCAAGCAACCGGCTCCATGAAGCATCGACACCGCAGCCAAGCGGCGTAACCAATCCCAAGCCCGTAACAACGATGCGCCGCATTTATCGAACCCTTCAGTCGTTCATTGAGCTGGCAGCGCACAAGATGCGCAGCCGCAAGCACTGCCATTAAATATCCGGTTTGCGCTGCCACCAATCCGCGCGATCGCGACGCGATAAGAACCATGTCACAACTAGCATATTGCCTAAATGTGCGCGGCCAAAGTGAGCGCCAGCGGAATTTTTTCAGAATCGCGCGGGAAGCTTGCCCCAGCGTTTCAAATTGAGCGTTCCAGATTGATGGACCAATAGGTCCAACCACCCGACCTTATATCTGCGCTACCGAAGCATCCGAGAGGAAACGGGAGCACACAGCGCTATGCTGCTGCTGGACACTAATCAATCTGCAGGAATTGTCTTTAGGGCTGTCAGCGATAAAGGGCGATTTGGACCCAACGCCAGTAGGCGTGCCCCCACACGCATTCAGATACGGTTCTGGCACAACGCCCAACCCCAAAACCCGAAACGACCGTTGACTGCACCGGATCTCTCCGACGGCACTCAACGGTCGATAATCTCATCCGCCCGGGCAGGGTAGCCCAGATCAGGCCGCGCTGGCGTTCTTTTCCAGGAACTTGACGGCGTCGCCGACAGTCAGGATGTGCTCGGCGGCATCATCCGGAATCTCGCAACCGAACTCTTCTTCAAAGGCCATCACGAGCTCGACCGTATCGAGGCTGTCCGCGCCAAGATCATCGATAAAGCTTGCACCTTCCGAAACCTTCTCGGCTTCGACGCCAAGGTGTTCCACGACAATTTTCTTCACGCGCTCTGCGACATCGCTCATCTTCGTCCCTCGTGTCCTTTT
>CAYGRH010000331.1:0-3879 GCA_964352165.1 uncultured Hyphomicrobiaceae bacterium
ATACCCTCCCGACCCTGTCAACCGACTGCCGGCACTTGAACGGCATATATCTCATAGTGTCAGCTTAACTAGACATTCTATTGTGTCAAGTTGATTAGCCGCTCGATCGTGTCAATTTCGGTGTTGACGTGGATTTGGGCACAGAGAATTCAGCGCCGGGACGTGACAGGTCCCGGCGGGGCAAGCCGATTCAATCGTGTCGGAAATCAGGGCTTCAAATCAGACGCGCGCGAGGATCAAGCCGGTCTGAAGGGGCATGTCAGTCGACAATAATTTTGTTTTAGAAAATCCTGCTTCGCGCAGCATCGCGAAAAATTCGTCTGGAGCGCGGGCACGGCCGGACCCCATTGCCAGTAGATAGAAACCGAAATATGCCGCGCCGACTGTTTCCGCGCCGGGTGCCTGCGCCATCGGTTCTGCGATCAGCAATGTGCCTCCAGGCGCAAGCGCCGAGCGCGCTGCTGCAAGGATTTTGCGGGCCCCTTCGTCGCCGTGATCGTACATGACGCGAACGAGCGAAACGACGTCGGCCCCGTCTGGCAGGCGGTCGCGATAGAAGTCGCCCCCATGGGCTTCAGCCCGGGCTGAAAGCCCCCGTTCGGCAAACCTTAACTGTGCGCGTTCGGCGACCGCGGGCAGATCGAACAACGCGACGTGCAAATGCGGCGCGCGTTCGGCAGCGGCGATGCAGAACGTGCCCAACCCGCCGCCTACATCAAGCAATCGCTTATGCCTAGCGATCGGATAGGCATCGAGAACCTCGCCGGCGATCATGTTCTGGGAGGCTGACATGAGGTCGGAATATTCATCAACACGCTCTGAGGGCAGAGCCGATGGATCACGCGACGTCGCGTAGGACCAATACTGATTGAGGTTCGTCGATGCGCGCTCGCCGCGCAGCAAGGCGACGGGATCGGCAAGGTCGCCGTAGAGCATTGCGTGGTGCTCCACCATCGCCTTGATACCGGCGTTCGACTGAAGGGCTGCCCCCAATTCCCCCAGCCCGATCCGGTTGCCGCTACGCCATTCCAACAGCTCGAGCGCGACGGCTGCTTCGACCAGTCGACGAGTCTCTACTTCCGGCAAATCGACCTGGAGCGCCAGTTGCTCAAGACGCAGCGGTGTCTTGGCCAAGAGGTCAAACACCTTCAGTTGAACGAGTGCGAAAAGAATCTGCGAATAAACGAAACCGGCCAAAAGATCGAACAATTGCCGGGCCTTACGGCGCGCAATAGGCCTTGTCAACGGGAACGCTTTGATAAAACTTCGGACGCGGGTATTGGCAATCAGGCGGTTGCGAAAGTCGTGGATACGGTCGCGGATGGATGTGCGGCGTGGACCGATGTCCAGCCCCCGCCCAACGTTGTCAGCGGCTGGCTCTTTCAAGCTGCGCATTGGGCGAGACTACGGGGAATGAACCTGCGGGTCTCTTCTTCGATCACGGCGCGGAGTTGCTTGGCGCCAGGCCCTGCTGGAACGGACTCTATTGCCTCCTGAAGCAATGTCCTCAAGCGTTTGAGGCTCAGGGCAACGCCGAGTTCTGCGACCACGTTCGGACGCTCGTGAGTTGCGTCCTGGCCTGCGGGTTTGCCCATTTCTTCCGCGGACGTAACCGCGTCGTTCAAGTCGTCGGCGACCTGATAGGCTTCGCCCAGCCTTGTTCCCAGCAGGGTCCAAGGCGATGGATCGCTGCCGGCGGCAGAGGCTCCGCATTCAACGGCAGCAACGAAGAGTGAGCCTGTCTTGGCGCGTTGATAGTTGACGAGGTTAACGCTTGTCTCACTCTCCCAGGCCTGACCGGCGATGATACCGTTGGGCATGCCCACGCTGCGGGCCAGGATGCGCGCAAGCTGTGGGAGTTGCTGGGGACGGGCGAGGGCTGCGTGGCATAGCGTATCGAAAGCCAGCACGATCATCGCGTCGCCCGCCAGCACCGCGATCGGCTCACCGAATTCACGGTGCACGGATGGCTTGCCCCTGCGCACGTCGGCATCATCAAAGCACGGCAGATCATCGTGAATAAGGGATGCGCAGTGCATCAGTTCAATTGAGGCAGCGGCGGCATCCACGAGGGGATCATCTTTCACGCCGCAAGCGGCTGCAACGCCCAGGCACAGTCGCGGACGCATGCGCCCACCCCCCGGGAAAACGGCGTAGCGGATCGCTTCGACAAGACGAGGCGGTGCGCCGGGCCCACTTGCCAGCTCGATTGCACCCTCGAGAGCTTTTTCGATCCGAACTTCGATCGTCATGCTGCCGTCTCCTCGAGATCATGGCTGTAAATAATTATTGCCACTTTCGAATGTAAATTTATATTTACAGCCCTGGCAAGGGTCAGATCGCTTTTAACTTCAAATTGTCGGATGAGAAAACAATCGAATATCGATGTTTCGAACAACCGGGTCCTCGTCGTCGGCGCAGGGATTGCCGGGCTTGTCAGTGCGTTCGAACTGGCCTCGTCCGGTTTTGACGTCACAATAGTGGAACGTGGCAGCAAAGCTGGCGGCAAGATCCGACAAATTCCCATAGGTGACAAACTCATTGATGCAGGCCCCACCGTATTGACGATGCGTTGGGTCTTTGAACGTTTGTTGGCCGATTTCGGATTGTCGCTCGACCGTGAATTGAAAATGTGGCCTGCGCCCTTGATCGCACGTCACTCCTGGGACGATTCAGGAACACTCGATCTGTTCTCGAGCACAGAACGTTCATGCGAGGCCATCGACAACAGGTTCGGCGCGGTAGAGGCGTCGAATTACAAGGCGTTCGCGGCCACGTCGCGGCGCTTGTACGAGGCCCTTGAGCCGACATTTATCGAAGCCTCGCAGCCGAGTATGGTGGGGCTTGCCGGTCGCATGGCCCGCATCGATCCCCGCAGCCTTTTGCTGATCTCGCCGGGTGCCAGTCTGTGGCAAGTGCTTGAGTCGACGTTCCGTTCGCCTCAATTGCAGCAATTGTTCGGGCGGTACGCAACGTATTGCGGGTCATCGCCTTATTCGGCGCAAGCCACGCTCATGCTGGTGGCGCATGTCGAGCAACTCGGTGTGTGGACCGTCGAGGGCGGCATGCATGGTCTGGCGCAGATGTTTGAGCGCCTCGCGCGCAATGCGGGCGCGAAATTCAAATTCGACACCTCCGTTGAGCGGGTCATGACTGCTGGCGGTCGCGTGAGCGGTGCGATCCTGTCCGACGGCGAAAGACTGGGCGCTGATGCGGTCGTGCTCAATTGCGATGCCGATGCAGTTGCCACGGGTCTGCTTGGCCCGGACATCGCGCGGGCCGTTTCAGGCGTATCGCCAAGCAAACGTTCCATTTCAGCCGTGGCGTTTACCGCTGTCGGACGCGCCCGCGGATTTGAACTGTCCCATCACAACGTTTGTTTCTCGTCTGACTATCGCGCGGAGTTCGACGACATCCTCAGTCGCGGCCGGCTGCCTGAAAAGCCGACGGTTTATCTGTGTGCGCAAGACAGATGCGATGGACACCACGTCACCACGACCTCGGAGCGTGATCGCGCGCTCGTGCTCGTTAATGCCCCGGCGAACGGGGACACTCATCAATTCACCCAAGCGGAGATCGAAACATGCTGGGAGCAAGCCCAAGCCGTGATGAGGCGCTGCGGTCTCGACTTCACGGTCGAGAAGGCGGACAGGCAAGCAACGACGCCGAGCGACTTCCACACGCTGTTTCCCGGGACGGGTGGCGCGCTTTATGGCCGGAACTCCCATGGATGGGCAGCAGCCTTCCAGCGCCCGGGCAACCGCACATCGATCCCGGGGTTGTACATGGCCGGAGGAAGCGTTCACCCGGGTCCTGGCGTTCCCATGGCGGCGCTCTCCGGGCGGCAGGCAGTTGCCAGCCTCAAGGCGGACCGCGCTT
>CAYGRH010000332.1:0-3872 GCA_964352165.1 uncultured Hyphomicrobiaceae bacterium
CTGCTTGTAGGACATGGCAGCAGCGCGCTACATGAACGCATCATGAGCCGCTCGAACGAAGGTCAAACTCCGGGCCCGGCGCTTGCCGAGTACCTCGACCGCGTCGAGAAAGGCGAGCTGGAGCCTGACGAAGCCCAGCACGACGCCGTCGTTCGTCTGGACCGGTTGGCGCGTGATCTGCGTGCGCTCAAGCCCGCATCCAAGGGACTGTTCTCCATATTCAAACGGGCACCTGCGCCCGAAGCGCCGCGTGGTCTTTATATGTACGGCGGCGTCGGGCGCGGCAAAACGATGCTGATGGACCTATTCTATGGAGCTGTAGACCTCGAGGCGAAGCGGCGCATCCACTTCCACGAGTTCATGGGCCAAGCCCACGAGCGCATTGCCGCAGCACGTAAGTCGGTAGATGGCGATCCAATTCCGAAAGTCGCAGAAGACTTCGTCAACGAAGCATCGCTGCTGTGCTTCGACGAATTGCACGTCACCGACATTGCCGATGCCATGATCCTCGGACGCCTGTTCAAGCGCATGCTGGAAGCCGGCGTCGTCGTCGTCGCGACATCGAACGCCCAGCCTGAGGACCTTTATAAGAACGGTCTCAACCGGCAGCTCTTTCTGCCGTTCATCGATCTCATCGGCGATCACCTGGATATTCTGGAGCTGACATCGCAGAAAGATTTCCGGCTGGATAAGCTCGTCGGTCATCCGCTGTACTTCAGCCCGGCCGATAAAGCTGCCGAACACGAACTCGATCGCCATTGGCAACGCCTGACCGGCAAGACGCCGGGCCACCCGACAAGTCTCCAAGTCCATGGACGTGAGGTGCATGTTCCGCTTGCCACGATGGGGGTGGCGAGATTTACCTTCCGCGACCTTTGCGCAAAACCGCTCGGTGCTGCCGACTATCTCCAGATTGCCCGCACGTTTCACACGTTGATTATCGACAACATTCCGGCAATGGGGCCATCTGAGCGCAACGAGGCCCGCCGTTTCATCAATCTCATCGATACGCTTTACGACAACCGGGTTGGGCTGATCGCATCTGCAGCCGCCGAGCCCGATGATCTGTGCACTACCGGCGACAGCGCCGAACTGTTCCAACGCACGGCGTCCCGCCTGATGGAAATGCGTTCTGAAAGCTATCTCACCGACCGATTGAAGCGCGCGCAGACGCGCCACGATCTGAAATGATCCGCCTCAGCAGGTGCCGTCTTTCGTTTCATATGCGACAGGCTGCCTTGAATGCGGTGCGGTTTCGAGCTAGCAAACCTCTGACTCTGTCACTCTCCCCAAAAAAACACGGCTCGAAAGCGCGCTGATGCTGCGGGAGCTGACCAAATCGCGAACCCCTTCCGGCCCAAAGGAGGCTTATTGTCCATGGCGCGAACAAAGATCGCACTGATCGGTGCAGGCATGATCGGCGGCACGCTCGCCCATCTGATCGGTTTGAAAGAACTCGGCGACGTCGTGCTTTTCGATATCGCCGAAGGCACGCCACAGGGCAAGTCCCTGGACATCGCCCAGTCCGGAGCAGCCGAAGGCTTCAACTGCACGCTCAAAGGCACCAACGCCTATGCCGATATCGAAGGCGCGCAGGTTTGCATCGTAACCGCCGGTGTGCCGCGCAAGCCCGGCATGAGCCGCGATGATCTTCTCGGCATCAATCTCAAGGTCATGGAGCAGGTCGGGGCGGGCATCAAAAAGTACGCGCCCAATGCGCTCGTGATCGTCATCACCAACCCGCTCGACGCCATGGTCTGGGCATTGCAGAAGGCCTCCGGTCTGCCGCGCAACATGGTCATCGGCATGGCAGGCGTGCTTGACGCCTCCCGCTTCCGCCACTTCCTCGCCGAAGAACTCCAGGTCTCCGTCGAAGATGTCACCACATTCGTTCTGGGCGGTCACGGCGACGACATGGTCCCGCTGGTGCGCTATTCGACCGTTGCAGGCATTCCGTTGCCGGACGTCATCAAGATGGGCTGGATGAAGCAGGAACGCCTCGACCAGATCGTCGACCGCACCCGTAAGGGCGGCGGTGAGATCGTCGGCCTTCTGAAAACGGGTTCGGCGTTCTACGCGCCTGCAGCTTCGGCAATCGAGATGGCCGAGGCCTTCCTGAAGGACAAAAAGCGGGTTCTTCCCTGCGCGGCTTACCTTAACGGCGAATACGGCGTGAAGGGTCTTTACGTCGGCGTTCCGGTCATCGTCGGTGCCGGTGGAGCCGAACGTATTGTCGAGATCGACCTGAATTCGGCGGAACGCACGATGTTCATGAAGTCGGTCGAGTCCGTCAAAAGCCTCGTCGATGCCTGCAACACCATCGCCCCCCAGCTCGGGGCATAAGGTCAACTGAATCGGCGCGCTCACATTGCGCACCGATTTTCTTTGTATCGAGCGCTGTAACGGTCTGGACTGGAAAATCCCGGACAGCCTGATACGGAGCGGATCGATACCATTCACGATCGGCAGAACGCATCAGGATCTAGCTACTCCCGACACGTTCTGGTATATGGTATGCCATGGCATGCGCCCGTCGCGGCTGCTGCCGGGGAGTTTAATTGGCCAACGTTTGCACTAACGGCGGCTGGAACCTGCGGAACGCTGAAAATGAACATTCACGAATACCAGGCCAAACAAGTCTTGAAGGGCTTCGGCGCGCCCGTCGCCAAAGGCGTCGCGATCCATTCGGCCAGCGAAGCCGAGGCGGCTGCGAAATCCCTGCCGGGTCCGGTCTACGTCGTTAAGACGCAGATCCACGCCGGCGGCCGTGGCAAAGGCAAGTTCAAGGAGCTTGGCCCGGATGCCAAGGGTGGCGTCCGCATCGCGACATCGATCGAGGATGCCGTGGCCCACGCCAAGGAAATGCTCGGCAATACGCTTGTTACGAAACAGACGGGACCCGCTGGCAAACAGGTCAACCGGCTTTATATAGAAGACGGCGCCGATATCGCCCGTGAACTCTACCTGTCGATCCTCGTGGACCGCACCGTCGGTCGCGTGGCGTTCGTCGTTTCGACTGAAGGCGGCATGGACATCGAGGCCGTTGCCGAAGAAAGCCCCGACAAGATCATCACGCTGCCGATCAACCCGGAAACCGGCGTGACGGAAGCCGATTGCTCCACGCTGTGCGAAGCTCTCAAGCTCGACGGCGACGCCCGCACGGACGGCAACGCGCTGTTCCCCGCACTCTATAAGGCCTTCACTGAGAAGGACATGAGCCTTCTCGAAGTGAACCCTCTGGTCGTCCTGAAGGACGGCCACCTGCGCGTGCTCGATGCCAAGGTCTCCTTCGACAACAACGCGCTGTTCCGCCATCCCGACATCGTCGAGTTGCGCGACACCACCGAGGAAGACGCCAAGGAAATCGAAGCCTCCAAGTATGACCTCGCTTACGTCGCCCTCGATGGCAACATCGGCTGCATGGTCAACGGTGCGGGCCTGGCCATGTCCACGATGGACATCATCAAGCTGTACGGCCAGGAACCGGCGAACTTCCTCGACGTCGGCGGCGGCGCTTCGAAGGAGAAGGTGACGGCAGCCTTCAAGATCATCACTGCCGACCCGGCCGTGAAAGGCATCCTGGTCAATATCTTCGGCGGCATCATGAAGTGTGATGTCATAGCCGAAGGCGTGGTCGCAGCCGTCAAGGAAGTGGGCCTCAATGTTCCACTTGTTGTCCGCCTGGAAGGCACCAACGTCGAACTCGGCAAGAAAATCATCAACGAGAGCGGTCTCAACGTCATCGCGGCCGACGATCTCGACGACGCTGCGCAAAAGATCGTCGCTGCGATCAAGGGGGCCTGATCCATGTCCATTCTCATCAACAAAGACACCAAGGTTCTGGTCCAGGGCCTGACCGGCAAGACCGGCAC
>CAYGRH010000333.1:0-3863 GCA_964352165.1 uncultured Hyphomicrobiaceae bacterium
GTGCCGGTGGGGGCGGTGATTGTCAGCGCCGAGGGGGATGTGCTGGCGGCCGCAGGCAACCGCATTGTCGAACTGCGCGATCCTACGGCGCATGCAGAGGTTCTGGCGATACGGGCTGCCTGCGAAGCTCGTGGATCGGAGAGGATCGGCGATTGCGACCTCTATGTCACGCTGGAACCGTGTGCCATGTGCGCGGCTGCCATCTCGTTTGCGCGCATTCGCAGGCTTTATTTTGGAGCCTCAGACCCCAAAGGCGGAGCCGTTGAGCATGGGGGCGGGTTTTTCAACCAGCCGACCTGCCATCACGCGCCGGAGGTTTACGGGGGCATCGATGATGTCCGCTCAGCGGAATTGCTGCGATCGTTTTTTGCCGCACGGCGTTGAATAGGTTCCGAAATCTTCGGGTTCAGGTGTTCTTGCCGAGGATGCGGCGGGCCAGCCGCTTGCGCTGGTGACCGTCGGGTTCGGTCAGTTGGTCGTTTGCTGGCGGACCGGTGACGATATCTGCGGTTTCCAGGGTCTCTGCGTTGAGGATGCGCTGCAACTTGTGACGCAGTTCGGCTTTTGCGGGAGCTGCGGCCTCAAGGACGGCACCCAGTTTGTTGAATTCCAGGACGTGGAAGCGGCCGACGTCGACTTCGATCAGGATGTCGGGTTGGCGGGAGCGCAGCTTTTCGCGAATGATCGAGTGCTGCAGGATCTGGGAGGAGGCAACCATCGATTCCATCGCAGACGGCGGGGACCGGTCATCCGGCAGGCGGCCCGCTCCTGAGACGTTGATGGCAATGACGATGTCGGCCTTGTTTGAGATGACGTCGAACGGCAGAGGGTTGACGAGCCCGCCGTCCATCAAGGCTGTGCCGTCGCCTTTGACCGGGGCAAACAGCACAGGTAATGCCATGCTGGCTGCGATTGCCGGCTTCAAGGGGCCGTCTGCGAAGACGATCTCGTCCTGCGTGTAAAAATCGGCTGCAACGATGCGCAAGGGGATTTCGAGATCCTGAAAGTCCGCCGCAAGCCTCGCTGGCATGAGCAGGTCGAGCAGGGCGACTGGATTGAGGATTGCCGACCTGAGCGCGAATACGCTTAAGACCCTCTGCAGTGGCTGGTTGCCGGATGAGAAGAACTGGCGGATCAATTCAACGCGCCGTGTCAGCAGATCTTCGGTATGTGCGCGGATCTCCGAAGCTGACATTCCTGATGCGTAGGCTGCGCCAAAAATTGCTCCGATGGACGTACCTGCGATGATGTCGGGGCGGACGTTCATCTCATCGAGCACTTCCAGCATCAGGATATGAGCAAGTCCTCGCGCTCCGCCCCCGCCGAGTGCCAGGCCGATGGTGGGGCGTCTCGCGGGCATGTTGCGCGGCTCATCGCCGATGACGGTGTCAGCGCTGTTCTGGGCGGTGTGATGTGGTTGCTGCTCGGTCATGGTGTCTCAACCCGGCATACTGAAACAAATCCGGTTGAATATATCAGACAGGTTGAGACGAAGGTTGGGCACTGCTGCAAGTTCATTTTATGCGCGATAAGGTGCTGTAACTGCTTGGTAAAGCAGAAACGGCAGCCCCTGGGGGCTGCCGTTTCCTTAATTATCGTCCGGCCGAAGCGGCTTTTGGTTCAAGCTGCCCTGCTTGCTGAGACGCCCGGCACCGCGGTTGCCGCTTCGATTTCGAAAGCGCGCTCGTTCAACCTGTCGCGGATGACTTCGAGTTGTGTGCGGCGGTCATACCAAGGCGATACAGCGCTGCGGAGGTGCGAGGCGACTTCCGAGCGTCGGTTGTAATACCCGAGCACTGGGGCGAATGGCAGGGTCACGACATTCGATGCTTCCGTCCCGAGAGTTTCGGCGGCATTTTCAAACAGCTTGCGTGAACCCGTATCTCTGAACGTTTCAGCAGCGATGCCTTCAGCGTAAACAACATCGTGGGCGTCCAGCTCGAGGTGATAGTAGTCGAGGCGGTCTGACATGTCGGGAGTGACTGGTGCGATCGTCGTACCGTTGACGAGGAACTTCACAGGGACCAGGACACCGTCGATATACAGCGCGTGCTCCGGCGACAGATAAAGGTCGCGCTTGGGCATTCCAGGGTCGATGGCGTCGCGGGCTACGCGGATCGGCATGACCGAAACGTCCCAGGCCTGGCCGGGCTGCTTATCGTGCGCAGTCGTACCGATCCATTTGATCGGCTTGAGCGCGCCTGAGCTGGTGACCACGAAATCACCTTCCTTCAGCGTCTCGACGGGAACGGAGCCGGCATTGGTCAGGATAAGTGTACCCTGTAGAAAGCAAGGTATAGGGCCGGGCGGCTTATGTCCCTTGGGGATGCGTGAGCGCGGTGGGGGCTTTGCACAGTAACCGCGGTATTTGGCTTCTGCCTGGGTTGTGACAAGCGCACCGGCAATACCTGCAGCGGCGGCTAAGAATCTTCTACGCGCGATACGCTTTTCGTCAGACACGACCGACTCCCTGATGTCCCAAAAAGTGTTGCCGGATTCCGGCTTCGAATTGTTGCGAACGTCTTTCCGCTCGTGCCAAGACGGTGCGCCCCGGGGACAAAGATCGTCAAGTTTCGTTTATATAAATGGTTTATAGATCAATGCTTTCTTTCATCTGACTCAGTATTTGGTGAAAGTTAGGCGGCGACATGGCTGACTTGCAGCCTTTTTTACGTTGCCAACTTGGTTAAGAAAAAAACCGCGCGATGTGAATCGCGCGGCTTCTTTTGGTGCATTGCATTGGCTTTGCCCCGGCGGAGTACCGCCGGAATAGCTATTTCATTGGAACATGCTGGGGCTGGCGACCGCCGAAACGGTAAATCAGACCGAGACGAATCGAATGGATAGAGTGATCGAGGTCATAACGCTCGTAGCAGCAACCTGCGACGCGCTCCTCGTAGAGCGTTTCGTCGCCATAATCTGAATAGCGGTAGTCCAGATTGAGCGATAGCCCGCCGCGGATTTTGCGCTCCAGGCCAGCGCCGATGAAGTAGCCGCTTAGGTCTTCGTTGAGAGTGCCGAATCCGTCGCGGAATTCAAAGTCAGCGGCGGTGTAGCCCACCGTCATGTAACCCATCAAGTTTGGATCGAAGACGTAGCCGATCTTGGCACCGACGGCCCACATGTTGTCGTAAGAAACGTGGAAACGGTCACCATTGACGGGTGCTGGATAGAATTTTGTGCCCTCGTCGTCCAATTCACCGAAGGTGTAATCGACGAATGCGCCCAATACCCAGCGGTCTCGCAGGACGTGGTCATAACCCAGCGTGATTGTGCCGGTGACGCCGTTTGCATCCAGCTCGTACTTGTCGGATTCGTCGAAACCGAAAGCCGGCACGACAAGCGTATGGGTGAAATCTGTGTCGGAGCCGGCATATCCGACGCTCGCGCCGATATACAGGCCGCCCCAGCCGGAGTTGCCTGAAGGGGGTGCGTACATATGGTCGCCGGCCGCGGCAACGGATGCGGTGGTCAAAACTGCGGCAGCTGCCGCGATGATCGTCTTCAGGCTGCTCATCGCCGTCTCCGGATTTTGGTATCCAGACGCTTCGACGCTGCGCCACGTAGAATAACGGTAATCGTCAGCTTTTATAGTTGATGATTACGCCTTGTTCACTTCCGAACTAGGTGATTCGCACAGGAGAATGAAGGCAGAGCGGCCCAAAGGTGGCCGAAGTAGAGGCCGTCGATGCTCGACTGCAACACTCAGCCCGGCGGAGACGTGATGCAGGCCAACTTGCTGATTCAGCTTTGGGACTTGGATGCTTTCACTGGTGGGCTATCGCGCGCCAGGCAATATCCTTGCGGCAGAAACCATCGGGCCAGTCGATCTGGTCGATGGCTGCGTAAGCGCGGTCCCGGGC